>NZ_MELG01000117.1:0-27117 GCF_001767535.1 Acinetobacter sp. GWC1_38_13
ATCTTCGGACCATAGAATGCACCTTCACCTGGTTGCAAGTCCCAAGCCAAGCCCGCATCATCCAAAGCATCAGCAAGAGATTTTTCTGCTAAATCCCAAAGTGCATCATCACCTACACGCTTTTCAGGACGTGTTGAAAGTTTCATTTGAACTTCTTCAAAGCCGAAGTCTTTATAAACATCCAAAGTCAGCTTAATAAAGTCTGCAACTTCTTTACCAATTTGCTCTTTGGTACAGAAAATATGTGCATCATCTTGGGTAAAGCCACGAACACGCATAATTCCGTGTAATGAACCAGATGGTTCGTTACGATGACATGAACCGAACTCCGCTAAACGGATTGGTAAATCACGGTATGATTTTAAGCCTTGATTGAACACTTGTACGTGACAAGGACAGTTCATCGGCTTTACTGCATAGTTTCGACTTTCTGAATGAGTCGTAAACATGTTTTCAGCATAGTTCGCTGCATGTCCTGATTTCTCCCACAAAGTGAAATCAACAATTTGTGGTGTTTTAATTTCTTGGTAACCATTGTCTTGCTGAACTTTACGCATGTATTGCTCAAGCACTTGGTAAATTGTCCAACCATTCGCATGCCAGAACACCATACCAGGTGCTTCTTCTTGCATGTGGAATAAGTCCAAAGCTTTACCAATTTTACGATGGTCACGTTTTTCAGCTTCTTCAATACGTTTGATATAAGCTGCTAACTGTTTTTTATCAGCCCAAGCCGTACCATAGATACGTTGTAGCTGTTCATTCTTCGCATCACCACGCCAGTATGCACCAGAGATTTTAGTGAGTTTGAATGATTTTAAAAATTTAGTGTTTGGTACGTGCGGACCACGGCACATATCCAAATAATCCTGATGGTAGTACAAGCCCATTTGTGTTTCATTTGGCATGTCTGCAATCAAGCGTAATTTGTATTCTTCACCGCGTGCTGTAAATTCTGCAATCACTTCATCACGTGGTGTCATTTTTTTGATGACATCATAGTCTTGATCGATGAGCTTTTTCATACGCTCTTCGATCGCCGCCATATCATCCAAAGTAAATGGGCGTGGCATCCAGATATCGTAATAGAAACCTTCTTCAATCACTGGGCCGATAACCATTTTCGCCTCAGGGAACAATTGCTTAACAGCATGTCCTACCAAGTGCGCACATGAGTGACGAATGATCTCTAGACCTTCTTCATCTTTCGGGGTAATAATCTGAACTGTCGCATCTTCTGTGATTAAATCACAAGCATCCACCAAACGATCATTGATACGACCAGCAACTGTATTTTTTGCAAGACCTGGACCAATGCTTTGAGCAAGTTCCATCACGGAAATCGGATGATCAAATTGCTTTTGATCACCATTTGGTAAAGTAATGATTGGCATAATAAAATCCTTAAGGAGTGATGCCCTATACGAAGGAGCATATCACCGCGAGATTATGTATTGAGGAGGAATCCTCAAAAGATAAAAAACGGCGGATAAAAAAGTATTCAAGATTTTACACAGGTTTAGATAAGGATGAAACCTTTGATTCAGAAAAACCAAAATCATTCAGGCAACACTTCAGACTAAAGCCTAAATGAATTCCGTTTAACAACACACTATGTTGTTATAGATATATGAAAATAACAGAAATGGAGTACAGACACATGGTGAGTGCATATGATGAATTACCAAGAACCCCTGCAAATTTTGTCGCATTATCTCCTTTACGCTATTTAGAACGTGCTGCGTATATTTACCCTCATCAAGCAGCAATTATTCATGGTGCTCGTCAAATCACTTGGCAGCAAACCTATCAACGCTGTCGCCAGTTTGCACATCAACTCAAAAATCTAGGTATTCAAAAAAACGATACCGTTTCGGTACTGTTACCAAATGTCCCTGCAATGATTGAAGCACATTTTGCTGTACCAATGGCAGGTGCAGTACTCAATACGCTGAATACTCGTCTCGATGCCAAAACCATTGCTTTTATGCTGGCTCATGCAGAATCAAAAGTTCTTTTGGTCGATCCAGAATTCAGATCACTTGCTGAAGAAGCGTTAAAGCTGATCACTCAAGATATTATTGTGATTGATGTATTTGATGAGGAATATGATGCTGAACAAATCGCACTTGGGCAGTACGAATATGAATCTTGGTTAGCTCAAGGTGATCCTGAATTTGAATGGTTGCTCCCACAAGATGAATGGGATGCCATTAGTCTGAATTATACTTCGGGAACTACAGGTAACCCGAAAGGCGTGGTTTATCATCATCGTGGCGCTTACCTCAATGCGGCAAGTAATATCTTGGCCTGCGGTATGAAACCTCGTGCTGTTTATCTGTGGACATTACCGCTCTTCCATTGCAATGGTTGGTGTTTTGCTTGGTCTATTGCTGCTAGTGGCGGTACCAATATTTGTTTACGCCGTGTCGATTCTGCTCTGATCTTCAAATATATTTCTGAACACAAAGTCGATTATTTCTGCGGTGCCCCTATTGTGCTGTCTATGCTCATCAATGCCTCAGTAGATCAACGCACATCATTTGATCATCATGTCGAAGTGATGGTGGCTGGCGCAGCGCCTCCCGTTGCCATTATTGAAGGGATGCGAAATATAGGTATTAATGTCAATCATGTGTATGGTTTGACTGAAACTTACGGCCCGTCTGCTTTATGTGCTGCACAAGCAGGTTGGAGTGATTTAACTATCCAAGAGCAAGCTCAATTACATTCACGTCAAGGCGTTCCGTATCCATTACAAGACAGTATGCGTGTACTAGATCCTGAAACCATGCAGCCTGTACCCAATGATGGTGAAACCATGGGTGAGATTATGTTCCGTGGCAATATCGTGATGAAAGGTTATCTTAAAAACCCACAAGCCACCGAAGAGGCATTTAAAGGCGGTTGGTTCCATACAGGTGATTTAGCCGTATGTCATCCTGATGGATATGCGAAAATTACTGATCGCTCCAAAGATATTATTATTTCAGGTGGCGAAAATATCTCATCACTTGAAGTCGAAGATGTTCTTTATCGCCATCCAGCCGTTTTAACTGCTGCAGTCGTTGCAAAACCTGATCCACGCTGGCAAGAAGTTCCCTGTGCTTTTATTGAATTAAAGCAAGGTATCTCAGCTTCAGCGGAAGATATTATTCTGCATTGCCAAAAGGAGCTGGCGCGCTTTAAAGTTCCGAAAGATGTGGTGATTACCGAGATTCCAAAAACCTCAACAGGGAAATTACAAAAATTTATTTTAAGAGAATGGGCAAAAGAACGCGCGACAGGTGAGTTTGGAAACTAACTCTAAAATAAAAAAAGAAGTTTCATTTGAAACTTCTTTTTTGAATTAACCTTGATCCGATAACAGAGCGACTTGCTGGACATAATTCACAAATTTACGCTTTGATGCCTCAAGTTCTTCTTCACTCACTTGCTGCTTAATATCGCGATGAATACGCAGAACATGTTGGCGTAAAGTGTGTCTTTCCGAAGCATTAAAAACCTTACTAAATTCATTGATGATTGGGTCACCTTGATCAATCATACGATCAACCCAACGCATCAATTGCATTTGCTTTTTAGCGCCTTGTTGAGGGGTAAGATAAGACAAAATGGTACTTTCATCTTCATTACGCAAGAGTTTACCGATTCGCTGAAACTGGCGACGACGTGCTTCAAAAGAGCTAATCTTTTGCACTTCAAGCAACGCATCAATCAAACGCTCATCAACAGGAAGTTTTTGAATCTGTTTTACATTTAATTGAGCCAATTGCTCACCTAAAGCTGCCATACGTTGCACAGCTTTTTTCTGTTCGGTTCTACTCGCACGTCCCTCTAATGATTCAAAATCCTCATCGGTATAACGCTGGGTACCACGTGCCACTATTACTCTGCCTCATAAAATTTTGCTGCGAACAGCGTTTGAATTTCTTCCAGTGCTTTATCTTCATCAGCACCGTCTATCACTAATCTTAAAGTCGTGCCTTTACCTGCACCTAACATCAACAATGACATAATATTCTTTGCATCAACCAATTTATCGCCTTTCCCAATCTGAATAGAAGAGCGAAACTTTGTGGTGACTTCGATGAGTTTACCAGAAGCACGTGCATGTAAGCCGAGTTTATTAATTACATCAATCGTTGTGTCTATCATGACCAGTGCTTCATTTCTCTATGTAAAATTTGGACAGCCCATTTTGCCTCAAGAGCCTTTTTGAGTCTATCCACAATATAAACGGAACGATGTTGCCCACCAGTACAACCCACAGATATGGTCATGTAATGGCGATGCCCTTCAGCAAAGGCAGGCAACCACTTTTCAAGAAAAGCATAAATATCAGCAAACATCTCATTGGTTTGCTGATTACTTTCTAAAAATTGACGGACTGGCTCATCTAAGCCAGACAGACGGCGTAATTCTAAATCCCAATGCGGGTTTGGTAAATGTCTTACGTCAAATACATAATCAGCATCTAAAGGAATTCCGTGCTTATAACCAAAAGATTGCAAGATCACAATCAAATTATCTGACTGACCTAATTTTGACAATAAAATATGTTTTAAATCATGAACACTTTTATCTGTGGTATCAATATGAACTGTAGAGCGAAATTGTATCGGAATAAGCAGTTGCTTTTCTTCTTGAATACATTGCAACAGACTATTAAAACGACTCGCTAAAGGATGTGGTCGTCGTGATGCACTGAAACGCGCTATCAAATCTTGATCTTGAGTCGTCAGATAAATAACATCAACCGAACCATGTCTTTTTAACTGCTCGAAGACATGATCGAACTCTTGCATATCTGCACGAGTGCTTCGGATATCAACACCTAAGGCAAGTTGCTCCAAATTATTCTCATGATCTAGTTTTGCCACAATCTCAGGCAATAATGCCAAGGGTAAGTTATCTATACAATAATAGCCGAGATCTTCAAGCACTTGTAATGCTGAAGATTTCCCTGAGCCTGACTGACCTGTAACGATAAGAATACGCTTCATGGCATTTTGCCCTTTTATAGTTTTATGTTTTATATTCGACTTGTAAATTATCAATCAATCGTGTCGAGCCAAGTTTTGCAGCAACAAACAGAACTAAGTTTTGAGTAAACTGTTCAATTGGCTGTAAATTTGGCTGTCGAGCCTCGACATAATCTACAACAAAACCTGCTTGAGTCAACTGATCCGAGATTGTAGCCAAAACCGCTGACAAGGCTTTACCTTCATGGAGATCTTGCTCAGCTTGTTTCAATAGCTGATAAATCTTTGGTGCTGTTGCACGTTGCTCTTCAGTTAAATAACCATTACGAGAGCTTAAAGCCAAACCATCTTGAGCGCGAACAATTGGCACCCCAATCACTTCAAGTGGAATATTCAAGTCTTGAACTAATTGACGGATAACAGCAAGTTGCTGATAGTCTTTTTGCCCAAAAAATGCATAATCTGGCTGAACAATATTAAATAATTTAGTAACGACAACCGCAACACCATCAAAATGTCCTGGACGTGATTTACCACATAAATCGTCAGTAATCTGACCAACACTAATGTTAGTTAAACGTGGCTGTGAACCATACATTTGTTCAACAGAAGGTGCAAAAATAATATCGCAACCAACATCAGCCAATAAACGACTGTCTTGTTCTAGTGTACGCGGATAACTATCAAAATCTTCTCCAGCACCAAACTGGATTGGATTAACAAAAATACTTACGACAACGACATCGCAAATCTTCTTTGCCTCACGAACTAAGGTCAAATGACCTTCATGCAAATTTCCCATGGTTGGTACGAAACCAATCATTTTTTTTGCAGCACGCGCAGGTGAAAGAGACGCAGTTAAGCCTTGAATTGTTGTTTCTGTTTTCATGAATTACAGCTCAACTTGGAAAGTATGTTCTTTAGCTGGGAAAGACTGATCTTGTACAGCAGCATGATAGGCTTTAAAGGCATCTAGGATTGCTGTTTCACCTGATTGTTCTTTCATAAAGTTACGTACAAAACGTGCAACACGCCCAAATGTTAGCCCAAGCATATCCTGTACAACCAACACTTGACCATCGGTTTGATTACCTGCACCAATCCCAATC
Organism: Acinetobacter sp. GWC1_38_13; assembly: GCF_001767535.1. Classification (NCBI taxonomy): domain Bacteria; kingdom Pseudomonadati; phylum Pseudomonadota; class Gammaproteobacteria; order Moraxellales; family Moraxellaceae; genus Acinetobacter; species Acinetobacter sp. GWC1_38_13. The sequence continues at coordinate 6,095 of NZ_MELG01000117.1, forward strand.
ACAGGTGTGTTTGGAAATAATTCAGCAATTTCTTTACCGAGTTGTGCTGGTACGCATTCAAGCAATAAAACTGCTGCGCCAGCATCAACTACAGCTTGGCAGTCTGCAATCAATTGATCAGCTGCTTCACGTGTTCTCGCCTGTAGTTTATAACCGCCAAAAACATGTACAGACTGAGGTGTTAAACCCAAATGTACACAAACAGGAATACCATTACGTGTAAGCACTTGAACCAATTCACTTAACCATGCACCACCTTCGATCTTGACCATCTGCGCGCCAACTTGCATCACAGCTTTTGCACTTTTCAAACCATCTTCAAGTGTCGCATAACTCATAAATGGCAAATCAGTCATGATCAAAGCATGCGAATTACCGCGACGAACAGCAGCAGTATGGTAAGCCATATCTTCTACTGTTACAGGAAGGGTTGAGTCCCGTCCTTGTATCGCCATTCCTAGAGAATCACCGATTAAAATCGTATGGATTTCAGCCAGTTCCATTGCTTTAGCCATACTTGCATCGTAACAAGTTAGACATGAAAACTTGCGTCCTTCGGCTTTAAACTTTCTTAAGTCACTTAGACTAATCATGATGGTGTCCTCTACAGGCATTTCCAGAACAGACAAATCTTAAGCATTTGCCCAAGATTGATCTGCGATTACAGTCAAATTTGCTTGCTGTAAAAGTTCTAAATCTCTTAAAGAATGACCATTTATTTGTAAATGATCATCTAAATCTAATAATGGAATCACGACAAAATCACGCTCCAACACACCAACATGTGGCACGGTCAAACGCTCATTGTGTATCTGCTCTTGTCCATAAATCAGTAAATCCAGATCAAGAGTCCGCTCTCCCCAATGACGCAAACGAATACGTCCAGCATCTTTCTCAAACTGTTGCAATTGATCAAGCAAATCTAGTGGCGACAATTCTGTATCTAACTGAACCACAGCATTCAGATAATGAGGCTGATCTTGCGGTCCCATCGGTGGACTTTGATATAGTTTAGAGACTTGAACAGTACCCAAACTTGATAATTTCAAAACTGCTTCTGCAAGAATGTGTTTTGAGTCACCTAAGTTTGAACCTAAACCAATATAAGTACGAATCGTCATTGCGTCGGTCCAAAAACAACTTCTGCTAAATCACGTTTTACACGTTTACGTTTCAAAATCGGATGATCAGCATGAATTAAATTTGAATCAGTTGAAGCTTTCTCAATAAAACGATTGACCGAATCATCTGTTCTAACACGCTCTTTTTTAGCACGTCGATTTTTAGGTTCAGGTACATTCACCAAAGGTTCAATTTCAGTAGTCTTTACATCATCAACTTCAGCAAGCTTACGTCTTGATTTTGTACGTTGGCGATTATATTGACGAATGACCGCTTCTTTTTGATCAATCGACATCTCTTGGTAGTTTTCCCACCAAACACCCATACCATTTGTGCTTGTGTCACCAGACTTCTCACGAAGCAATAAGAAATCAAATCCTGCGCGAAAACGTGCATGTCCTGCTAGGGCTTCTATTTGTTGCGGTTTTGGATTGAGCAAACGTGTCTGCATTTCCCAAACTTCACGAATAAAAGTTTCAGCAAAACGAGGAATAATAGTTCGAGTCGCTTGACGTTTTAAAACATCCAAACCTGCTTGTGCACGAGCCTCTGCAGGAACCCTCCCTTTATTTAAATAAAAATCACATCGCTCTAAAAAAGGTTTCCATAACAATACCGCATAGAAAAATGCAGGATTAATAGTTTTGCCAATTTGAATACGCTGATCTGTATTTCTAGCTGCACGCTCAATAAAAGCAGTGATGTTCGGTGGAATTTCAGCAAACAATTGCTTCCAAACACCAAACTCAATCAACATCGGTAGAACACGGTTCAGGTGTCCCATCGTAAATAATTTTTGAGATTCATCATATAAACGATGCGGAGAGACATCACGCAACAATTGCGTCATCTCAGGATTAAATACATCTAAGATCGAAGAATCAATTTGAAAATTTAATTTTGCAGCAAAACGCAAGGCACGTAGCATTCTTACAGGATCTTCTTCGAAACGCTGAGCTGGTTCCCCAAGAAATCGTAATGTACGTGTTTTAATGTCATCAACTGCATGACAAAAATCTAGAACGATGGCTTTACGTGGTTGATAATATAAAGTGTTAATTGAGAAATCACGGCGAGCAAAGTCCTGCTCAATCGTTCCCCAGTTATTATCTCGTAAGATCATACCAGAAGCACTGGTTACTGCTTTTTTAGGCGGTGCGCGAAAGGTCGCAACTTCAATTAATTCTCGACCAGAATAAACATGTGCAAGCTCAAATCGTCGACCAATAATACGGCAACGTCGACCAAAAACCTCTTTAACTTGAGCTGGTGTAGCATTGGTAACTGCGTCAAAATCCTTAGGATTAAGACCAAGCATCATATCGCGAACACCACCACCGACGATATAAGCTTCATAACCTGCTTTAGTGAGGCTATCAATTACATCAAGAATTGAAGGTGGTAGTTGAGTTGTGGACAAACCACATTTTGACGCGCGCAAAGTTTGCAAAAGACACTGTCTCCTACGTCAGGACGTAAATAACATTTTGTCGCTAATCATAGCTCTAACACACACAAAGGGCAATTTATTCTGTTGAAGTTTCAACAGATCAATTGCTCAGATTAGCGACTTTTTCCCTATTGAATCTTAAAGTATGAGCTTTGCTTTATTCTTCTCAAGCAGTTTTGGCCCGATTCCTTTTACATTCATTAATTCATCTATTGTTTTAAAACCACCCTTCTTTTGGCGGTATTCAATGATTGCTTGAGCTTTTTTCTGTCCCACTCCATTCAAAGTTTGTAACTGTTCTAGATTTGCCTGATTCAAACTAATTTTATCTGACTGAATATTTACAGAAGATGAATATTGTTTGGTGTTTTGCTGACTAGGTCTTGATAAATAGTAACTATTGTTGGGCTGTTTAGCTAACTGCTGGTCACGCGCTTGCTGTTGAGCTTTCCACTTTTCATAAGATTGATCAAATTGCTGCGCATAACCACTTGTATAACACCCAACCCATAGTAAAATCAGTATAAATAGATTATGTCTGCTGCGTGGCTGCGACAAAATCATGTGTTTTCCCCTCAGTATTTAATTGTCGTTTTGCTTGCTCCCAGAGTTCATCCATTTCTGCTAAACTCATTTCTTGCAAGTCTTTATTTTGTCGTTGTGCTTGTTGTTCAATATAAGCAAAGCGGCTTCTAAATTTATAAATTGTTGCCAACAATGCCATCTCACTCGACTGCCCAAGTTTACGACCAACGTTGATCAAAGAAAATAGGCAGTCTCCGAATTCTTCTTGTATTTCATCATTTTTTTGATTTCTAATTGCTTGTTGCAACTCTCCCAACTCTTCTTCTAATTTCGCATAAGCATCAGTCACCGTTTCAAAATCAAAACCAAGTTGCGCTGCTTTCTTTTGAACCTCTTGTGCTTGAACCAAGGCTGGAGCATGTTTGATTTCATCTAATCTAGATACACTTTTATCTTTTTTTTCTTGTAGCTTAATTTGCTTCCATAATTCACTTACTTGGTCTGAACTCAAATCTTTAAACTGATCTGCTTGGAAAACATGTGGATGACGACGTATCAACTTTTCACTGATTGCATCTACCACATCGTTAAAATCAAATGCCCCTTTCTCACTAAACATTTGTGATTGAAACACCACTTGCAACAGCAAATCACCCAATTCATTTCGAATCTCATCAATATTGCCCTCACGTATGGCAGCTTCGACCTCATAAGCCTCTTCAATTGCATAACGAGTTAAACTTTCAGGTGTTTGTTGTTGATCCCATGGACATTTTTGTCTTAATTCCTGCATGATCTCTAATAATTTTTCCATGATGATCTCCTCAAACCTAAACCGCTAAATTGTTGCAGCATAAAGCCGCTTGTGCGTAATATACACCCACTCAAGAAATATCAATATAAAGGACAGCAATGCAAGCTAGTGTTTTTATCAGTGGTGCTGCACAAGGAATTGGCGCTGAAATCGCACGTTTATTCCATAAGAATGGCTATAAAGTTGGAATTTATGACATTAACCAAGAACTTGCTGAGAAATTAGCCACTGAGTTAGGTGAGAATGCTAAGGCTGGTTACCTCGATGTCTGCAATTACCGTCAATGGCAAATCGCTTTACAAGAGTTTAGAAACTGGGCTGGTGAACTCAATATTTTAGTCAACAATGCGGGAATTTTGTATTCAGGACCATTTGAAAAAACAGATATCCAATCACACCATCACACCATTGATATCAATGTCAAAGGCGTTATAAATGGCTGTCATACGGCTTTAAATCATTTGCAACAGGCAAGATTTGCTCGTGTTATCAATTTATCCTCTGCTTCAGCAATTTATGGTCAAGCAGATTTAGCCTCATATTCCGCAAGTAAGTTTGCCGTTCGTGGTTTAACTGAAGCATTAGATGTCGAATGGCAAAAGTACAATATTCGTGTACTTGATGTCATGCCTTTATTCGTTCAAACCAATATGGTGAAGAATATGGATGCAGGTAGTATTCAAAATATCGGCGTTGATTTAACCCCTGCTGATGTTGCCAAACAAGTATTACATTTGGCACAACAAAAAGATCATGCTTTAATTCCGACACATACGCCTGTAGGCATCAAAACCAAACTGATGTATCAATTGTCGAGTATAAGCCCACAATTTTTAAATCGACTCACCAATATTTTCTTATCGAAGCGCTAATACAAAAAAAGCTGCATTTACATGCAGCTTTTTATTAATTTAGCTTCCTTGAACCAAACGCCTAGCGCTAATAATCCCTGGTTGTTGCTCCAAACGAGCTAATAACCGAGACAATTGCGCCAAACCTTTAACTTCAATCAAGAGTTTCATATTGGCGATACCATCTGCCTCAGAAATCGTATTGACCTGACGAATATTAATTTGGTCTGAGAAAATCACCTGTGTGAGATCTTTCAGTAAACCACGGCGATCATACGCTTCCACCACGATTTGAACACTCTGCCCTCGTGTTGGCTGCATTTCCCAATCCGCCTCAACTGCTCGTTCAGTCTCTTGAGTCGTCATACGAATATAATCAGGACAAGCCACTTTATGGATACTTACACCACGATTTAAAGTGATATAACCACCAATTGACTCACCATGAACAGGTTGACAGCACTGTGCAATATGCAGTTCTACGTTATCCAAACCATCAATCAAAATCCCATGCGCAGATAAAGTATGGCTTGCACGTGGATTCAATGCTGGTTTCAGCACTAATTCAGGCTCATCTTGATCTAGATGCATTTGACGATTAACTTGATTAATCAATGCATGTAGACTGATATCACCACTCACCAAAGCCACTAAAATATCATCACCAGATTTCAAATTGAAATGTGATGAATAATCTTTTAGATCAATACTCTTTGGATGAATCGCTAAACGCGCCAACTCTTTATTGAGTAACTCACGTCCAACTTCAATATTTTTACTACGATCTTGCTGTCTAAACCAGTGACGTAACTTATCTCTTGCTCGAGCGGTTTTAATATAACCTAAAGAATTCACCAACCAATCACGATTAGGTTCACGATCTTTCTTCGTTAAAATTTCAACTTGCTCACCTGTTTTCAAGCTATAAGTAAGTGGAACATAACGCTGGTTAACACGTGCAGCATAACACTTGTTACCGACTTCAGTATGCACATGGTAAGCAAAATCTAAAACAGTCGAACCACGGGGTAATTCTTTAATATCCCCATCACGACTGAACACATAAATCTTTTCAAAATTTTCAAAATCTTGAATATGATCAATACCATTAGACTCATCATCTTCGGCATGTGGTGTTGTTTCAGTACGTTCTTGGTAATGTTCAAGCACTGCACGCAAAGAGTGTAAGCGATCATTAAATGAATGATCGGTATTCTTCGCACCTTCTTTATAGTTAAAGTGCGAACATACGCCTAATTCTGCCTCATTGTGCATTTCAAACGTACGGATTTGTACTTCAAGTGACTTATTCTCAGCAATCACAGCCGTATGCAAAGAGCGATAGCCATTTGCCTTAGGATTGGTTACATAATCATCAAACTGATTTGGAATATGACGCCACAACTGATGCACAATACCCAAAGCGTGATAGCAGTCAGGAACTCCCTTAACCAAAACTCGAACAGCACGAATATCATATAACTGATCAAAGCTAAGGTTCTTGCTTTTCATTTTGCGATAAATCGAATAAATGTGTTTTACTCGACCACTAATTTCAGCTTGGATATCATGCTCTGCCAATTCAGTTTTGAGTTTATCAATCACGAATTGGATATATTGTTCGCGCTCTAAACGCTTTTCATTCAACAAAGAAGCAATTTCTTTGTATCGCTCTGGCGCTAAATATCGGAATGCAAGATCTTCAAGTTCCCACTTGAGTTGAGCAATCCCTAGACGATGCGCTAAAGGCGAATAAATCGTTAGAATTTCTCGTGCGACACGCTCTTGACGCTCTTTACTTGCAGTCGCCAATTCACGTAAGGCATAAGTACGCTCAGCAAGCTTAATCAGTACAACACGAACGTCTTCCGTCACTGAGATCAGCATTTTATAAATGCCACTCAGGTGTTCGCGCTGATTGTTATTAAAATGATCTTCTAAACGTTTATTTTTTTCGATCAACTCAGAGAGCTTACCCATTGCAAGCGTACCTTTTACAAGGCTCAACACTTGCTCTCCAAATTGTTGTTGAATATCTTCTAAAGTAATCAGGCCTTCACGTACACTACGATATAAGACAGCTGCCGAAAGCGTATCTTCATCAACATGCAAGTGTGCCAAAATATCCGCCATACCAATACCTGTACTAAAGGTATTGCTACGATGATTCACCGTTGTTTCTAACTCTTTTTCTAAGGTAAGTTGCGCAACTTTTTGTAGTTGCTTTAACTCTGCCCCACCCAAGATATCGCGCACTCGATCTAACCATGAGACTAGACCACTTTGCGCTTCAGCGGCATGTTCTACAGTCGTTTCCTCTGACAACTCGTGAAGTCGTCCAGGTAACTGCTCACGTACTGTGACCATACCATTCTCCTCTGGATATGTAACTCATTTTCTAATCGTTTATCTCTTGGGTCTTTTCAAGCTGTTCAATTTTTTCAAATAAGGCAATTGACTCAACATGTTCAGTATGGGTAAACATGTCCATCACTGCCGCTTTTTTAAGTTGATAGCCATATTGTGCCAGCACACCTGCATCCCTTGCCAGTGTCGAAGGATTACATGAAACATAAACGATTCTTTTCGCTCCAAAATTAGGTACGTATTGCATAACCTCATAAGCACCTGATCGTGGAGGATCAATTAATAATGCATCAAATCCTTGCTTTGCCCAAGAATGATGCGAAAAGTCTTTTGTTAAATCTTGTGAAAAGAAGCTGGCTTGAGTCAAATAATTTGCTTGCGCATTTTCAGTTGCTCGTTCAACCATCTCATCACTTGCTTCAACACCGATGACTCGACCCGTTTCACCCACACAGCGTGCTAAAGGTAAAGAGAAATTACCTAACCCACAAAATAGATCAAGTACTCGCTCACCCTCTTTCAAATCAAGCAATTCACATGCCAACTGAACCATACGCGCATTCACATGGCTATTCACTTGAGTAAAATCTAAAGGCGAAAATGCAAACTTCACCTTAAAATCCTCAAGACTATAATGTAAACGCATAGGTGCATGTTCATCGTCAACTCGATGCAAACTGTCTATACCTTTTGATTGAAAGTATAACTGCCATCCCTTGAGTAACGTAAATTGACGCAATTGGTTGACATCCGACACATTTAATTCATCCAAGTGACGAATTAATAACGCGACCTCATCATCACCCATCGCCAATTCTATATGACCGATGTGGGCTTTGCCTGTTAGACTTTCGAGTAAAGTTTTTAGTTCTACCAACGAATCTGACAAAACCTGATCTAAGACCTTACATTGCTGTATATCAGTCAAATGATTGCTGTGATGTTCTCGAAACCCCATCACTAGTCGATTTTGTTTTGGAATATATCGCACGCCAATGCGAGCACGGCGACGATAATCTGTTTTGACAGAACGAATTGGAGCTAACCATTCTTCTGGTTGTAAACCGGCAAAATGTTCTAAATGTGACTTCAATACATTTTGCTTTAATACTATCTGTTGATCTGGATGAATATGTTGCAAACTACATCCACCACACACACCAAAATGTGCGCACACAGGTGCAACTCGTTGCTCCGAAGCATCACTTTCTAGTGTGATCATTTCCGCTTCTTCTAAACGTGTGGTTTGGTTGGTAATTTTTGCTTTTACCGTCTCACCCACCAGAGCATAACGAACAAACACTTTCTTACCATGCTTTTCTTTAGGATGGTCAGGATGTGTTCCATAGTGCGCTATACCACGCCCTTCGTGTGAAAAAGCTTCAATATCGAAGGTGTAAATCGGATGGTGAACGGGACGTTTTTTTGCTTTATGCTTCAAAAGATCAACCTAATTTTTTTGCGCAAACGTATCTGCGGTGAATACAGTATATTGCGATGTCTGCTGCCATACCTGTAAAAATTCTGTCTGTTGCGTTTGAGTTTGTAAATAATCAATAGTTGATTGAATCAACTGTTGATGATCAAGTTGATTTAATTGACCTTTCAACAATAACCAACGCAAATAAACCAACCATGTATTTAAGACATCGCCTTCGCAATAACTGGTCAGTTTCAACCACTGTGCCGAGCGCACATACTCTGGTACATGATAACCTGATTCACCACGCTTGCCTGGGAAGCCAAGTAAACAGGCAATATCATCAAGCTTCTGGAAATTGCGACCATTAAACATCGCCATCACATCCATCAAATCTACATGACGCTGGTGATAACGATTTTGGTAGTTATTATACCGCTTCTGGTTATCAATTTCGCCTTGATCAAATAAACTTGGAGCAGATAAACCATGATACATCGCCCTAAATAAAATAACGGGCAAATCAAATTGCGAACCATTCCAACTGATCAACGTAGGCTGTTTTTTATCAAAAATTGATAAAAATTTAGTCAACATTTCTGCTTCTGAATTACTTTCCTGACTAAATGAAAAAAGTCGAAATCCTTTCTCATCAATCCATAATCCTGAAATACAAACGATCTCATGTAATGGAAGTCGCTGAAAATCCATACCAGATTCTTGACGACGAATTTTTGTAAGCGCTTGCTCCACATCATGATCAGTTAAATCTAAATGATAAAGGTGAGCCCCTGCCTTTAGATCAGTCAGTGTTTCAATATCAAAAACTAAAATTGGAAAACGTAAGTTCATCGGAATCTCGCTCAATCCCTCCCAACCTCTCTTTTTTCAAAGAGAGGAGCTAGGCAGAGATTTTAATCTTGTACGGAGAATAATCCCGTTGATAAGTAACGATCACCGCGATCACAGATAATACATACAATCACTGCGTCAGGATTTTCTTCTGCGATTTTAATAGATGCCCACACTGCACCACCCGATGATGTACCAGCACTGATACCTTCATGGCGGGCGAGCTTACGCATAGTTCGCTCAGCTTCAATTTGTGGAATATCTATAATACGATCAACTCGACTACGATCAAAAATAGTTGGTAAGTACTCTTCTGGCCAACGACGGATTCCAGCAATACTTGAACCATCAGACGGCTGTAGGCCTACGATTTGAATATCAGGATTTTGTTCTTTTAAATATTTGGAAACACCCATGATGGTACCCGTAGTTCCCATTGAGCTTACAAAATGGGTGATTTTCCCACCTGTTTGTTTCCAAATTTCAGGACCTGTCGTGAGATAATGTGCTTCCACGTTATCTGGATTACCAAACTGGTTCAACACCAAGCCCTTACCTTCAGCTTGCATTTGCATCGCGAGATCACGAGCACCTTCCATACCTTGTTTCTGAGTCACTTCAATTAACTCAGCACCATACGCAGACATTGCGTCTTTACGCTCTTGGCTCATATTGTTTGGCATGATCAGTTTCATTTTATAGCCGCGCATTGCCGCAACCATCGCAAGTGCAATACCTGTGTTTCCACTGGTTGCTTCAATCAAAGTATCACCAGGCTTAATTTGTCCACGCTTTTCAGCTTGGATAATCATGTTATAAGCAGGACGGTCTTTCACTGATCCAGCAGGATTGTTGCCTTCTAATTTTGCTAATACCGTGGCTTGAGTATGACTCGCTAAACGCTGTAAACGCACCAAGGGGCTTTTACCGACATAATAATCCAGTAAAAATTCTTCTGCTAAAAAATCAGTTTGCGTATTCGTCATGATCGACACCGATATTAAGGTGGCGACTATTGTATGAAAAAAACCAAAATACTGCACCTTTTCAATATGCTTTTTATTGGCTGGTAAATGCCTCGCTTTTCTCAAAGCATGATAAGATGTTTCGCAGAATGATAAATCTGACCGCACTATGTCAAATTTCAATAAAACCCTATCAAAGCGTTTACGGCTGAATCATGCTTACGGACAGTTGATCGCACTGATTTTAGTGCCGATTGCGGTATTGACCAGCGTTGGAATTCTTTGGGTCTTATCAGAAACGACGAACTCAGCAAAACAACAACAACGTTCAGATGCTTCTGCAATCTTAGCTCGATATCATCAAACTGCCGCAGATTTACTGCGACTGGTGCAAGAACGTCCTGATCAATATTATCGTGCTCAGAACATCATGCAAAAGATGTTTAATGAGAAGAACTTACAACGAGCCGTTTTGATTGATAGTCAAGGACAAACCTATCTTAGCGTCGGCTATCAAAACAATCGTTTCTGGCCAACTTTCCCAAATAACAGTAATTTTTTTGGACCAATACAACACAATCACAACAGCATTTACGGTACAAAAATTAAAAGTGATGCTACCAATCCAGTTTGGTTGATGGTTGAGCTCGATAATCACCCTTTAGAACTGGCTCGCTATAAGATTTTATTATCACTAGTCGTAACAGGTCTGATCACCTTACTCATTCTATTGTTCTGCTTAAATGTATTTTCACGACGTTGGTTAGCTCCACTGTATGAAATACGGATGCAAATGCAACGCTTAAATGCAGATACTTTAGATCAACATATTGTAGTGAACAGTACTGGTGAGCTACGTTTATTGCAGCGAGATATAGCCAACGTTGTTAACCGCCTACACTTCAGTTTCTTGGAACTTAAAGAACATACTGAACAGACAGAAGAAGATTTACGCCGCACCTTAGATACCTTAGAAGTCCAAAACATTACCTATCGTCAGGCACGTGACCAAGCAATTTCATCAAATCAATCAAAATCTGTTTTCCTTGCCAATATCAGCCATGAGCTGAGAACACCACTAAATAGTATTGATGGTTTTATTCATTTATTACTCCGCCAACAAAATTTGAGTAATGAACAAAACCTTTATCTTCAAACTATACGCAAGTCATCTGCACATCTATTGGCACTCATTAATGACGTACTGGACTTTTCTAAAATTGATGCAGGAAAACTAGAACTCGAAACTGCACCTTTTGACCTAGAAGAAGCTATTTTTGATGTTATGGATATGCTTTCGCCTTTGGCTGCACAAAAGCATATCAACATGGCGTTCTACTATGCTGAAAATATCCCACAACACGTTGTAGGCGATGCATTACGCTTTAAACAAATTCTGACTAACCTCATCTCAAATGCAATTAAATTCACCCCCGATGGTGAAATCATCGTGCGCGTTCGAATGGAGGATGATGAAATTGGTCAATGTTTACTACATTTCAGTGTTCAAGATAGCGGGATTGGTCTAAGTGGGACCGATCGTAAAAAATTATTTGAATCATTCTCGCAAGGTGATGCATCTGTCACACGCCAATTTGGTGGTACAGGTCTTGGGTTAGCAATTTCCAAACAATTAGTACACTTAATGCATGGTCACATCGGCTTCGAAGACAATCAAGAACGCGCACCGACAGAAAAAGGATCAACCTTTTGGTTCACGGCGCTGTTTAAAGTTGAAGAGCAAAATGAATATGTTGAGCATCCACACTTTGAGCACTTGCAAGTGGTGTCTTATCTCGCTCACCCTGCAACAGCAAGTGTTTTACGTTCATATTTAGAAAACTACCATGTCTCACATATTGAAACCCAATCAATTCTGGATCTATTCAGTCGCTTAAATCATTTAAGCCAACAAGATAATACTTGGTTGATCGTTGATCACAGTGGCGATACAGAAGCATTGCTCAAAGAAATCCGTCAACGTTATAGCGGCAATTTAGCGGTGTACGGATATCAAATGAGCCTTGAACCAAATATGCTCAATGAATACCGCGCTCGACCACTTTATCAGCCTTTGAGTCGTCGTGAACTTGTACAGCTCCTGAGCAACCAACCGATCTTCGAACAAGAGCCTGAAGACTTTAATGGTCAAGGCTTGCATGTTTTAGCCGTTGATGACCATTTACCAAACCTCATCGTTCTTGAAGCCTTACTTGGTGAGTTAAATGTCACTACAACCAAAGCATTGAGTGGTCAAAAAGCTATTGACCTGATTCAAGAACGCATCGAACAAAAACTTCCGCCTTTTGATCTTGTGTTCATGGACATTCAAATGCCTGTGATGTCAGGGATAGATACCACGAGAGCGATTCGCTCATTAGAATCAACCTTAGATTCAGGTATGCAGCTCCCAATCATTGCTCTTACAGCACACGCTTTAGCGGATGAAAAACAAAAGCTACTCAAAGTGGGTATGAATGATTACGTCACCAAACCTATTCAAATGGAACAAATCATTCAAATCCTTACCCATTGGACAAAGAATAATTTTAGTTCTCAAACTCAAGTGAATGAGCAGAAACGTCCTGTTGAATCGATTGACCCGCAAATTCTAAATTGGCAACAAAGCATTCAACTTGCCGCGAATAAAGAAGATCTCGCTCAAGACCTACTCAACATGTTAGTCGATAGCTTTGATACTGAACTAGCTGAAATGCAACAGTTAATCGAACTTGAAGATTTCCCTCAGCTGGAACATGTCTTGCACCGCTTATATGGTGCAACACGTTATGTTGGCACACCTAACCTGCAACGTGTTTCTGGTGAATTTGAGCAATTTATTTCGACACTGCGAAAGGAGCGTAGAAAAGCGGATGATGCATTTATTCGTGAAACAAAACATCGCTTTAATGAACTTAACATGGCAATCGAACAAGTCAAGCTAGCTGCTAATCTGGTTTTACACTCTCATGACATTTAGCGTGACTGTTGTGTCATGTTTCCACTCTGGGACTCATGCTATGCTGACTTATCGCACACAATAAGAGTTAAGCAAATGTCGCTTTTACGTATTGAGAAAAACAACGGAATTGCAACGGTTTATCTAAACCGCCCAGACAAACGTAATGCAATGAGTTTTGCATTATTAAAAGAACTTGTTTCCACTGCAAAAAAAATCGAAAAAGATCGCTCGATTCGTTGTGTCATTTTGACAGGTGAAGCACATGTCTTCAGTGCTGGGATTGACTTATCCGACCTGAACAATCCCAAAAATACGGCATTTGCAGCGTGGGAACTGATCAAGCCAGGGCAAAGCTTATTCCAAAAAGCATTTCTTATTTGGCAAAATCTTCCGATCCCTGTCATTGCTGCGATTGAGGGATATTGTTTTGGTGCAGGAATGCAGCTCGCTCTTGCCGCAGATATTCGAATTGCAACACCTAACACCCAAATGTCTATTATGGAAAGTCGCTGGGGATTAGTACCAGACATGGGCTTAACACGTTCATTAAAAGGTTTGATCGGTGTTGATTTAGCGAAAGAACTCACACTAACTGCACGTATCTTTGATGCAGAATATGCAAAAAATATCGGTTTAGTGACTCATCTTGATCAAGATCCTTTAGCAAAAGCACATGTGATTGCTCAAGAAATGCTGCAACGCTCACCAGATGCATTAATGGCAGCAAAACGAGTGCTCGACGCCATGGAGCACCAACCAGAAAAAGCATTACGCCTTGAAAAATTATGGCAACTCAAACTGTTATTAGGTAAAAATAGTGCCCTCGCTCGTAAGAAAGATAAGAACCCTGAAGTTCAATTCTTACCTCGTCAATACAAGTAATTATGATCTGAGTATTTTCACATGCATGTTAATCAGCAAACACCAATCGCATTCTTAGGAATGGGGTTAATGGGAACGCGTATGGCAATCCGATTACTCCAAGCAGGTTATAAAGTCGCTGTTTGGAATCGAAGTCCACATGCATGTGATTCAATCATTCAACAAGGTGCGATTGCACTCGACTTAGAACAAATAAATGAATATCCCGTTATTCTAATCTGTTTGGCTGATGACTCTGCCGTCGAAAGTGTTTTCAGCAAAATTCAACCTCATTTAGCCGCAGGACAGATTCTTGTCGATTTCTCAAGCTTGTCTGTCTCAGCAACACAAAATTTAGCTCGGGCTGCTCAAGAAAAAAACCTAACATGGATTGACTCACCTGTTTCAGGTGGGACTGCAGGCGCTGAACAAGGTACACTGGTCATCTTTGCAGGTGGAGATGAACAAACCATCCAGCAACTTGCTCCGATATATCAAGTATTATCACAACGTGTTACGCGCATGGGGGCATCTGGCACTGGTCAAGCAACAAAAATATGTAATCAATTAATCGTTGCTGCAAATAGCACTTTGATTGCAGAAGCTGTCGCTTTAGCAGACCAAGCTGGTGTTGACACCCGATTACTTGCCCCTGCTCTTGCAGGCGGTTTCGCCGACTCAAAACCATTTCAAATACTTGCACCACGAATGGCAACTCATACATTCGAACCCGTGCAATGGAAAGTGCAAACTTTATCAAAAGATTTAAATAATGCGCTAAAACTAGCTCAAAGTTTTAACTTAACAATACCTGTTGCACAAAAAGCTCTATTACAGTTACAAGCTCACCAAGAAAATGGCTTTGCTGAGAAGGATTTAGCGACTATCATTCAATATATAGAACAATAAAGTATTAATTCAAGGAGATTGAACATGAGCCGACTTGCAGTCAATTTATCCATGATTTTTACTGAAGTACCTTTGATAGAACGATTCGAACTCGCTCGAAATCATGGTTTTCAACATGTTGAAATTCAATTCCCATACGAATTAGACATCCTAGACATTCAAACTCAGCTTGAACAACATGGGTTATCACTTTGCTTAATTAACGTTCCGGCTGGGGATCTTATGCAAGGTGGTGATGGTCTTGCAGGGGTGCCAGGTCAGGAAATCGCTTTTCATCATGCACTTGAATTAGCCATCAAATATGCAAAAGCACTCAAGGTACCAAGTGTCAACATTTTAGCAGGTAAGCAACCTTTGGATGCAGACCTTTTACCTTGCCTAAACACGTTATCAAGCAACTTAAAACTTGCCTGCCATATGCTGACAGAACAAGATATTACTCCTGTATTTGAAATGATTAACGGGACCGACATGCCCCGCTTTCTCGTTCAAAATATTGCTCAAGCCCAAGAAATGTTAGAAGCAGTAAATCACCCTGCGCTTAAAATGCAATACGATTGCTATCATATGGCAATGATGGGAGAAGATGTTCTAGCAGGATTGCAGGAAAATATTGATCTTATTGGACATATTCAATTCGCAGATTGTCCACATCGACATGAACCCGATACAGGTAGTATTGTTTACAAGCCTATTTTCGATTGGTTACTTCAGAGTGACTACAAAGGCTACATTGGGGCTGAATACAGACCAAAAGATCAATCAGATCAATCATTTGGATGGAAAAAAAAGTACTTCTCCAATGATGTGAATACATAAACTGTTACGGCTAAAATTTGAATTTTTTAGAGAAAAACGGTATATTTGACAATGAGCAATTGTCAGGAAAATATACCCTCTATGAATTTAGAACCATCGCCCAGCGCTTCTAATTCTCACGACCTAAAAATCCAACCATCTAATAAAGATGTACAAGCTTGTCTAAAAGTTGTACATGAAGCCCTTGCAGATGTAAAAGCCAAAGATATTTTAGAACTTGATGTAAGTTCAATCAGTAATGTTGCCGATGCAATTGTAATTGCAAGCGGTACTTCTACTCGTCATGTTAAAGCCCTTGCTGATAATGTTGCTGATGAAGCACGTAAAGCAGGTTTCCGCCCACTCGGCGTCGAAGGCGAACGAGATGCTGAATGGATCCTTATCGATCTAGGTTATGTCGTTGTACATGTAATGTTACCTACTGCCCGTAAGTTTTATGATCTCGAAAGCCTATGGCGCACTCCTGAATCAGTAGCTTAAAGCTCAAAGAAGCGACCTTAGTAGGTCGCTTTTTTATATCTATAATAACGATGTGAGATTCACTTCAGTATAATTCTGTTTGATTTCTTGCCGTATTGCAGCATAAAGCTGATCTGCTTTAATCGGACCGTAAAAATCACAATAAATCGCATATAGCATAGTTAACATATCAGCATAATGCTGCTGTGAAATTTGCTTTAATGACTCCTGCTCTGCACCCAGAAGATAAAAATACCCAGCAAGTAATCGATGCTTCTTCATGCTTTTCTGTATTTCTTCCACAAACTCCAGATAATCATCTCGCACCACACCCTTTAATACAGCCATCACAAAATCATGAAACACTTGAAAAAGCGCATTATTATTTTCATTAATTTGAATACTTGGCTGCGTGGTGGATACTTTTTTATCCTTTACTTTAAGATGTTGCTGCTTCTCTAATATTGAGATTTCGTATAGAACTTGACGCAACATTTCTTTGCGCTGCAAACGCAATTCATCATTTGAACAAATTTCACTGAGAAATCGATTCAAAACAAATGATGGTTGATGCCCATATTCACGCTCCCAGTAACTTAAAGCACGCTGCAAAACAGACTCAGGTAAAAACTGAGATAAGCCTTTTTCAATTGCTAATCTTTTTTGCTCAATCGTTAATTCAGCCATAAATACAGCTCCTATTAATGACGATGCGTAATATTGTCAGCATCAAAGGTTAAATCCCTTTGAAACTCTGGGTATGAAAGCTCCGCGTGCTCGGTATAATCCAGGCCTCGTTGTTCATGTTGCTGAGACACTCTCAAACCTCCAAGAACTTTGTCCAAAATCTTAAATACCAGCAATGCCAAACCAAATCCCCAAACGAATGCAGCAAAAATTCCTATGATCTGAACATACATCACATTTGCATCAAAAAGATTAGTTTCCAAAAATGCTCCAGCAGCCAATGTACCCCAAGCACCACATACGCCATGAACTGCAACCGCATCTACAACATCATCCAACTGCATTTTGACAAGAAGTTGTGGCACAAAGCTAATCAATATACCTGCGCCAACACCTGTCATAATTGCGAAAATTGGTGACATCGTGGCACAACCAGCAGTGATCGCGACCAACCCCGCCAGCGAAGCATTAATGGTATTGCGTATTAATACAGCTTTAGATCGGATCAATGCCAAAATCATATAAGTTGAAGCTGCTGCACATGCTGCTAAATGTGTATTCAACGCAATACGACCAATACTGACATTTGCTGAAACAGTTGAAGCAGCATTAAAACCAAACCAAGCAAACCACAAAATAAACCCACCTAGCGCAACTAGAGGTAAATTATGTCCAGCTAAAAAATGGCCTTGTCCTTTACGCCCAAATCGCCCTAAACGAGGACCAAGTACAATAATCCCTGCAAGAGCCACCCAACCACCGATAGAATGCACAACTGTAGAACCTGCAAAATCAATAAAGCCCATTGCTTTGAGCCAACCATCTCCTCCAAACAAACCACCCCACGCCCAACTGCCAAAAACTGGATAAATCACACCACTCACAAAAATGGCACTTACCACATAGGCAACAAAATGGATACGCTCTGCCATTGCTCCACTCGCAATGGTTGTAGCCGTCGCAGCAAACATCATTTGGAAGAAAAGTAAGTTCCAATGCCAATCATCCATCTGATTTGGCATAAAGTGGCTCAATCCAATCCATCCCGATTGATTTAAGCCAAACATTAATCCAAATCCAAACAACCAAAATACCAAGCCCCCGATACAGGTATCCATATAGTTCTTCATCAGTACATTGACCGTATTTTTACTACGCACTGACCCACTTTCGATCAATGCAAATCCTGCCTGCATGAAAAACACCAAGATCCCCCCAATAACCACCCAAACACTATCGAGTGAAATACGAATTTCTTGAATATTCGGTGCTGTTGACGCGGATACTGATGTGGAGAGAAATATTAAAAATGTAGAAATCAAAATTATATTTTTCATTAAATTCCCCTTAAAAGATCATTCAATCCAATGCAAGGAGAATGCCAAGATAAACATATATTTCTTTTTATATTTTCAAGTATTTATATTTATTCAATGTAAAAAAATAAAAACTTAGATATGCCATAGATATCTTGTAGAAATCACATTGAATATCAGTCTCTTCATTGACAAATACGTATCTCAAATAAATATGAATCATCTTACGCACAAAATTGACATGACAAATTGTCAAAATTAAAGCAATATAACAATGCTTTAAAGTTTTAGAAATATAAGTATTGCTGGAGCATAGGAATGAAAATTTTAATTACAGGTGCGAATACTGGGATTGGTTTCGCTACCGCTGAACAACTTGTGAAAAATGGACAACATGTCATTTTGGCTTGTCGTAACCCTCTAAAGGCACAGGCTGCACTGAAAAAGTTACGTGTATTAGACCAAGGGCAAGTGGATTTTATTTCTCTAGATTTAAATAGCCTAGAACATACACGAAAAGCAGCGGATGAAATTTCGGATCGTTATGGTGATTTAGATGTATTAATTAATAATGCAGGATTGTTTGCTAAGACCAAACAACTCACTCAAGATGGCTTTGAACAACAATTTGGTGTGAATTATCTCGGTCACTTCTTGTTGACCCAAAAGCTTCTCCCAGTTTTAGAAAAAGCACCTAAAGCTCGCATCATCCACCTTGCTTCAATTGCACATTGGGCAGGTTCAATCAAACCTAATAAATTTCGCGCAGAAGGTTTCTACAATCCGCTGTTTTATTATGGGCAATCTAAGTTAGCGAATCTTTTATTCAGTAATGCTTTAGCTGAACGTATGGCGAATAGCACCATTACCAATAATGCTTTGCATCCAGGTGGCGTTGCTTCAGACATCTATCGCGAACTACCAAAGCCTGTTTATGAAGTTATGAAAATCGGCTTAGTCCCCACTTCTGTTCCTGCTAAGTTAATTACAGATATGGCTATTGCAGATCATTGGGCAAATCGTAATGGTGAATATGTCAGTGCACATATGCCAGACTGGAAATCACCACACGCAAAAAATCAACAACTCGCTCGTGAACTATATGATCAATCCATGGATCTTGTAGAAAATTTTCTTTAATTGATAAGAACGAAATAAAAAAGCCACCCAAGGGTGGCTTTCTCAATCCTGATGAGGTCAGATTAGTGACCACCACCATTGATTGCTTTCGTCATATCTTCAACAACTTTCTTCGCATCACCGAAGATCATCATTGTTTTTTCATTGTAGAACAAGTCATTGTCTAAGCCAGCATAACCTGTTGCCATAGAACGTTTGATCACCATGATTGTACGAGCTTTGTGAGCTTCAAGAATCGGCATACCATAGATTGGTGAACTTGGATCATCTTTCGCTGCAGGGTTAACTACGTCGTTCGCACCGATTACAAGTACTACATCTGTTGCTGGGAAGTCTGAGTTGATCTCATCCATCTCTAAGATGTCTTCATACGCAACATCAGCTTCAGCAAGTAATACGTTCATGTGACCAGGCATACGACCAGCAACTGGGTGAATCGCAAAACGTACTGTTACGCCTTGTTCTTTTAAGATTTCACATAATTCTTTAACTGCATTCTGTGCACGACCTTGCGCCATACCATAACCAGGTACAATCACAACGCTGTCAGCATTTGACATCAAGAAACCTGCGTCATCTGCTGAACCAGAACGATAGTTACGTTGAACTTGTTCGCCTTTGTCCGCTGTAGCAACTGCTGCACCACCCATCGCACCACCAAACAATACGTTGATGATTGAACGGTTCATCGCCTTACACATGATGTAAGAAAGAATCGCACCAGAAGAACCTACAAGTGAACCAGCAACGATTAACATATTGTTTTCTAGTGTGAAACCAATACCAGCTGCAGCCCAACCAGAGAATGAGTTAAGAAGCGATACCACAACTGGCATATCACCGCCACCAACTGGCGCAATCCAAACCCAACCAAATGCAAGTGCAAGTGCTGTCATCGCCCAGAAAGCAGTCATGTTATTCGTCAAGAAGAACATAATGCCTGCCGCAAGCATTGCAGCAAAGATAAGCGCTTGAACCGGTTTAACCCAAGCACCAGAAATCGTTTTTGCCCATTTCTTAGCAGCTAATTTACCGTAAGCAAATACTGATGCTGTAAATGTAATCGCACCAACGAAGCAACCTACAAACAATTCAAATAAATGAACCTTGCTCATGTGTGCATGTTGTACACCCGCAGCAGTTAATGCAGCTTCATTTTGTGCAAATAATGCTGTTAATTGGTTGTTATGTAGAATTGCCGCAATCGCAATGAGTACCGCAGCCAGACCCACCAAAGAGTGCATCAATGCGACCGTTTCAGGCATCTGCGTCATAGGCACAGTACGCGCACGGGCAATACCCACTATCGCACCCAGCACCATCGCACCGCCAATCATCCAAACTACTGGATGCTCAGCAACAAAGAAGGTTGTCACTACAGCAATCGCCATAGCGATCATGCCGTAACGGTTACCTGCAATTGCAGTTTTAGGACCTGACAAACCACGCAAAGTTAAGATAAAAAGGACGGCACCAATCAGGTAGAACCAATCCGCATAGTCTC
>NZ_MELG01000118.1:0-26841 GCF_001767535.1 Acinetobacter sp. GWC1_38_13
AAACCGTGCAGTAGAAGATCGTCGTAACGAAGACCGTTTCCACTTTATCGAGTGGACGAAAACCGCATTTAAAAATGTCGACGTAATCCCTGCGGGTAACGGCATCATGCACCAGATCAACTTGGAGAAAATGTCTCCAGTGATCCAAAATCGTGATGGTTTAGCGTTCCCAGACACATGCGTAGGTACAGACTCACATACACCACATACGGATGCACTTGGTGTGATCTCAGTGGGTGTGGGTGGTTTAGAAGCTGAAAACGTGATGTTGGGTCGTGCATCTTGGATGCGTCTTCCAGACATTATCGGTGTTGAGCTTGTCGGTCAGCGTCAAGCAGGCATCACAGCTACGGATATCGTATTGGCACTCACTGAATTCTTACGTAAAGAACGTGTGGTTGGTGCATACCTTGAGTTCTTCGGTGAAGGCGCAGACACCATG
Organism: Acinetobacter sp. GWC1_38_13; assembly: GCF_001767535.1. Taxonomy (NCBI): domain Bacteria; kingdom Pseudomonadati; phylum Pseudomonadota; class Gammaproteobacteria; order Moraxellales; family Moraxellaceae; genus Acinetobacter; species Acinetobacter sp. GWC1_38_13. The sequence continues at coordinate 443 of NZ_MELG01000118.1, forward strand.
TCGATTGGTGACCGTGCAACCATCTCGAACATGACACCTGAATACGGTGCAACGGCTGCGATGTTCTACATCGACCAAAACACGATTGATTATTTACGCCTGACAGGTCGTGAAGATGCACAAGTGGCATTGGTTGAGCAATACGCAAAAGAAATCGGTCTTTGGGCATCAGATATGACCAAAGCACATTATCCACGCGTACTTCGTTTTGATCTTTCAACAGTCACTCGTAACATTGCAGGTCCATCAAACCCACATGCACGTGTATCAACTGCTGACTTGAAAGAAAAAGGTATTGCAGGTGTTGTTGAAAACCGTACTGATGGTTTAATGCCTGATGGCGCGATCATCATTGCTGCGATCACGTCTTGTACCAATACCTCAAACCCACGTAACACCGTGGCAGCAGGTCTATTGGCACGTAAAGCCAATGAACTTGGTTTAGTGCGTAAACCTTGGGTGAAATCTTCATTTGCACCAGGTTCTAAAGCGGCTGCACTTTATCTTGAAGAAGCTGGCGTACTCAAAGACCTAGAGAAACTTGGTTTTGGTATCGTGGCGTATGCATGTACTACGTGTAATGGTATGTCAGGTGCGCTTGATCCAGTGATTCAACAAGAAATCATTGACCGTGATTTGTATGCGACAGCGGTACTTTCGGGTAACCGTAACTTCGATGGTCGTATCCATCCTTATGCAAAACAAGCGTTCTTGGCATCGCCTCCACTTGTGGTCGCGTATGCGATTGCAGGGACAATTCGTTTTGACATCGAAAAAGATTCATTGGGTACAGACAAAGACGGTAATCCAATTTACCTGAAAGATATCTGGCCATCTGATGCTGAAATCGATGCACTGGTAAAAGAAGCTGTGAAGCCTGAACAATTCCGCAAAGTCTACATTCCAATGTTTGACCTCGGTGAAGTTGAGCAAGCGGAAAGCCCACTTTACGACTGGCGTCCTATGAGTACTTACATCCGTCGTCCGCCGTATTGGGAAGGGGCGTTGGCTGCACCACGTACTTTGACCAACATGCGTCCGCTTGCAATTTTGGGTGATAACATCACGACTGACCATTTATCGCCTTCCAATGCGATCATGATGGATTCGGCTGCGGGTGAATACCTACACAAAATGGGCGTACCTGAAGAAGACTTCAACTCATATGCGACACATCGTGGTGACCATTTGACAGCCCAACGTGCAACATTTGCCAACCCGAAATTGTTTAATGAAATGGTGGTTCGTTCTGACGGCACGATTAAACAAGGTTCAAAAGCGCGTGTAGAGCCTGAAGGCGAAGTGATGCGTATGTGGGAAGCGATTGAAACTTACATGAACCGTAAGCAACCGTTGATCATCATTGCAGGTGCGGATTATGGTCAAGGTTCAAGCCGTGATTGGGCAGCGAAAGGTGTTCGTCTTGCAGGTGTTGAAGCGATCGTGGCTGAAGGTTTTGAGCGTATTCACCGTACTAACCTTGTCGGTATGGGCGTCTTACCGCTTGAGTTTAAACCGGGTGTGAACCGTAAAACGTTGAAGTTAGATGGTACCGAGCTTTATAGCGTGATTGGTAATATCTCACCGCGTTCGACTTTAACATTGGTCATTGAGCGTGCTACAGCGGATGGTAAAGAAGAGATTGTTGAAGTGCCTGTGACTTGCCGTTTAGATACAGAAGAAGAAGTTTCTGTATATGAAGCGGGCGGTGTATTACAGCGTTTTGCGCAAGACTTTTTAGAAGGTCAAGTGGCTTAATACTTTAGCTAAAAGTAATTGATATTGTTTAAAAAAGACCCTATCTTGATGATGGGGTTTTTTATAGAGAATAATAATGGAAAGATATTTAGATTTAGATGGTGATTCTGGAATCCTTGCATATGAAATTGGTGAAACTTATATAAGGGTAAAGTTTGATAGAACATTTAAAATTTATACTTATAGTTATCAAAGTGCTGGAGTTAATAATGTCGAAGAGATGAAAAGATTAGCTAGACATGGCGATGGTTTAAACTCTTATATTAAGTTAAATGCAAATAACCTTTACGAAAAATAAAAAATTATGAAATTCAAAAGTAAAAATTTAAGAGAAATTGCTGAATGTATTATTGGTGATAAAAATTACTTTGATTATAAAAGTAGTCGATATATTTCAGAGTTTTTTGAAGATTGTGGCTTACCCTTTACGCATGATGGTTCAACACGTTGGGCTTGGACATCAGACAGATTGGCAGAACTGTTGGAAGAGTCTTGTCCTCCAAATGCATTGCCACCAACGTTTGTACATGTATTAAGAGCTTTAATGCATAAATCTGATGCGACAGAAGATGATCCTGAACGTATAAATGCCTTAATTGAATTAAATAAGCCTTTAAGTAGAGAAGGGTATGAGGCTTTTTACGGTACAGACAATAATTTATATATTAAAAATTTACATAATAATCAGACTATAAAACCTGTTGAAAATCCACATAGAATATTTTCTGAAATTGAGATTAAAAAAAGAGAGCGATTAATAAGTTATTTGGACATGTGCTCTGAGGATCAACTTATAGAAAATGTATTATTGCCATTATTTCGAATTTTGGGCTTTCAGCGAATTACTGTGGCTGGGCACAAAGATAAAGCACTCGAGTATGGAAAAGATATTTGGATGAAATTTATATTACCAACACAGCACATAATTTATTTTGGTATACAAGTGGCTTTGTTGCACAAAGATTTCATAACTATATGATTTTAAAAGTTTTGATTATTTTTTGATTCAAAATTAAATCTATTTAAATCAGATGCTTACATATTTATGCAACAAAGCCTATACAAGTTAAGAAAGGAAAGCTTGATTCATCAGGAGTGACAAAAACAGGCAATCATAATATTGCTGAAATCTACAATCAGACGACTATGATGTTAGGTCATGAAATTTTTGATCCTGAAACAAATAAAAGAGTTTTAGTTGATCATGCCTATATTATTGCTGGTGGTGAGATAACAAAAGCCGCTAGAAATTGGCTGGGAGGCAAATTAGATGCTCATAAGAGAAGCCAAATCATTTTTATGGATAGAGAAGATATTTTAAATTTATTTACTGTTAACGCGATTGATGTACCTGAAATAATTTAGGTAATAAGTATTTTAACCTTTCCGCCATCACCATTTGTCAGAAAGGTCAATAAATAATCAAAACTATCACGCTATAGTATATGAACCATTTCTAAAATCTATGGAGAACAAAGATGGTTACTGCTGGCGAAAGACCTGGAACTGGCTTCTATTTTTGTGTCCAATGCGGACATCGCACCTATTTAGAAATTGGTACTGATCGTTTACCTCCGTGTACCAAATGCCTTGGCAATCAATTCAACAGCAAGAATGCCTAAGCCGCAAACACCAAACAGTTACCCACTGTTTTCATGAAAGCCCTGTCACTCGATAGGGCTTTTTTGTTACTGTAAAATATGAAATAACAAGATAGCGATATCTGACAAAAATAAGGAAAACCCAGATGGAAACAATTTTAGGACTTTGTATCGGCGTAGGATTAAGCGCAGCCTGTGGTTTTCGTGTCTTTGTTCCTTTATTGGTGATGAGCATTGCAACCCTGATGGGCTGGTATGAACCTGCAAAAGGTTTTGAATGGTTAGCGATCCCTGCCGTATGCGCTGCACTTGGATTTGCAACCCTCTGTGAAATCGCAGCTTATTATGTGCCGTGGGTCGATAATCTCTTGGATACCATTGCCACGCCTGCTGCTGTAGTGGCAGGCACACTCAGTACGATGGCGGTCAGTAGTGGAGAAATGTCACAGTTTGCGACGTGGGCTGCCGCGCTGATCGTGGGTGGTGGAACAGCAGGTGTGGTGCAAATGAGCACGGTAGCTGCACGTGGGGTTTCAACTGCAACTACTGGTGGATTGGGGAATTTTGTAGTGGCAACAGGTGAGTTGATTGGCTCAATTGTCTTGTCGATCTTGGCATTTGTGATGCCTGTCGTGATTACGGTATTCGTGATTATTCTCGTGATTGTGGTTGCACGTTGGGTGAGCCAAAAAAAGCAAGAAAAGATCAGTCATTCAACATCGTGAGTTTTAGATTCAGTGGAATCAGGAAACTTAGACCTAATTTTATAACCTAAGTTTCCTATGTGTATTACCACTTCACACGTTTTAATAAGATATCTTTATACATAATAAAATCGCAGGCGAGACTAAAGAATGGCTGCTTAAAGGTTGCAGGTTTATTATGCTCATAAAAGAAATGACCCACCCAAGCAAAGCCATATCCCACTACAGGCAAAGCCCAAAGTAATTTGGCATTTCCAGTTGCAACAGATGCAGCAGCGATACCAATCACACAGCTTGTCCCCACGAAATGCAGACGACGACAAGTCGCATTTTCATGTTGCGAAAGATAAAAAGGATAAAATTCAGCAAGGGTTTTATAACGAACTTCACTGGTTTCCATCTGCACAGTATTGTTTTTCATCAGTTCTTGAGTATTGTGAGACATATGACTATTCCTTTCGTTTTAAAGTCGTCTTCATTTTGAACACTCCAACCGAAATGGTCTTGAACGAATATGCTATCTCAACACACGGAATTGGACGCGATCACACCGTATAAAAGCTTGGTCTATGCGTGGGATGGCATGATTGTGTATGTGACTCAAGATCATTTGAATAAAGCACACGCGCATTTTCCAGCACTATTACAAATCGGTTTGGGCACTGCTTTTGCATTGGCCGTTGAAGATCAACCTACCCGCTATCATGAAATTGTGGTGATGGCACCCAATATTAGCCACAGTATCGATTCACAGAATCAACCTTATATTGCAATTCTGATTGATCCTGATCATGTGCTTTATGCTTATCTGCATCCTTTATTGAATGGACAAGCATTTCGTTCCTTAGCTGTTGATCGACTTCAATCTTTTCAAAAACAGTTTCAGCAATTGATGACTGCTCAACTCTGCTTAGAACAAGTAAAGCAATTGCTGATGGATGTGTTATTTGCACTCAATCCTCAGCCATTATTGGCTTTACCATGGGATCAACGGATTCAACTCACATATGAATACATCAAACGCTGTGTGCCCCATCAAATTCCAACCATCGCAGATGTTGCGCTACAGGTTGGGCTATCAGAGTCACGTTTGATGCATCTGTTTAGTCAGCAACTCGGACTTTCTATGCGGCAATATATCTTGTGGTTGCGTATCCGCTATGCCATCAAGCTGTGGATGCAGGGCAAAACTTTGATTGAGATAGCAGTTGAATCAGGCTTTTCTGATCAAGCCCATTTCACCCGAATTTTACGTCGTATGGTGGATTTTGCACCGTCGATGTTGAAAGCTAATACGATTTTTATCAGCGATGACGCTACCGAAAAATAAACTAAGCATTGAAAGAGTTCGGTCAAAGTATTTCTAAGATTCGATGCTAAGATTTTCATGAACACTCAGAAGAACTACAGATATGAAAATCGTCGCCATTCAGCCTGCATTGCAGTTAGGACAGGTTGAAGCAAATTTAAAAAAACTCGAAAAATTGATTTTAGCGGCATATCAAGAGCATACGCCTGATGTGATCGTACTTCCTGAGTCGATGACTTCTCCAAATGTCTATTCACCACAAGCTTTCTTGACACCACAACCATTACAGGGTCAGCCCTTACAGCTTCTAATTCGCTTAGCCAAGCAATTGAATGTGGTGATCACAGGGGGCTTCGTGGCAATTCGTGATGGGCATACGTATGGTACTTATGTCATGGTGGAGCGGAATGGCGATTATCATCTGCATGACAAAGATATTCCAACCACATGGGAGCAAAATTTTTATCGCGGTGGTTCGGATGATGGAGTTGTGGATTCAAGTAGCTTGAACTGTAAGGTTGCATTACTCTCAGGTTGGGAGTGGGCAAGGTTCCGTACCGCCAAGCGTGTTCGAGAACAACATGCACAGTTGATTTTAGGTGGAATGTGTTGGTATTCGATGCCGATCAATTGGTATGGATTGTTGGGTACTTGGATGCGTCGTGAACATGAAATTTACAAACAACAAAGTGAAGCACTACCTGCACAAATGGCACGCTTAACAGGTATTCCCGTAGTGCATGCCGCTCATGTCGGCGAAATCCTGAGTGATATGCCGATGTTACCTTATGTCAAATGGTTAACTGAAATGGTGGGCGAAACGCAAATTTGTGATGCGGCAGGAAATGTATTGGCACGTATGAGTTTAGCCGATGGTGAGGGCTATATCGCCGCAGAAATTGAATTGGCTGAACCTAAACCTGTCGAACCTTTAGCATCTAGTTATTGGATTCCTGACATGACGCTGACTTCAAAATTAGCATGGCATGTCGGCAATCTTCATGGCGGACTGATGTATCGTGTGAGACATCGCCTGAAAAAGTTTCCTTGGCAAAAACAGTTGAAGTAAACCAAAGCTAGCTTCTCATTCAACAAACAACGATGGCATGGTGATCTTAACCATCGCTTCTGAGTTGCAATGACAGTATTTTTCTCAATCAAAGCTCGAAAAATCATCTTCAAGCGAGTAAATTACACCCACATTTTGAGTGTGCATGGTTGATGATGGCGTTTACTTGGATTTTATTTACCTTGATGGCTGCTTTTATGCAGGCGTGGCGCAATGCATTTCAAAAACAACTCAGCACCACAGTCGATGTCTATGGCACGACATTGGCACGCTTTCTATTTGCACCGATCTTTGCTTTTAGTTATATCGTCATTCTTTATGCTCAGCAGCCTGTCAGTGTTGAAGTTAGTTTTTCCAATAAATTTTGGTTCTATGTGGTGATCGCAGGGATTAGCCAAATCTATGCAACGGCTTTAATGGTCAAATTATTTCAACAAAAGAATTATGCCATCGGGGTCGGTCTCGCCAAAAGTGAAGCTATTTTAGCGGCATTGGTCGGTGTGCTGTTTTTACAAGAGCATTTAACAGTATGGGGCTGGGTGGGTGTTTCGATTGGTGCAGTCGCGGTATTTCTACTAAGTAAAGGCAGACAACATACTGAACTGTCAATGAAAACATTGATGATCGGTTTAGGCAGTGGTTTGTGTTTTGCCATCACCTCATTGTTGGTACGTGAAGCAAGTTTAGAGTTGAGCATGTTGCCATTTCTACATCGTGCCGCATGGGTGCTGTGTAGCTTGATTAGCTTCCAGTGCATTATATTGTTGCTATATCTTGGTATTTTCAGTCGTCAGACTTTATACAAAATGTGGCAACGTCTTAGACTGACTTTCAAAGTGAGTGTCTGTAGTTTTCTTGCTTCATTGGGTTGGTTTAGTGCGATGAGTATGCAAACCGTGGCAATCGTGAAAACACTGGGTCAGGTCGAGATTTTATTTAGTTTATTGATCTCTGCATTTTTCTTTAAGGAAAAATTGGCGAGAACCGATCATTTGGGATTGTGGTTGGTGATCGTGGCAGCGATTATGGTGATTTGGGCTTAAATTTTATAGGATCATGAAAAAATACACATGTAAATTTGAATATATTGGAATTTAAATCAGTTATTTTTTGTTGAAATGGGAAATAATTCTGATTTTAGAATCTGTTACGCAAAACTATTTCATTTGTGGCGAAAAATACCATTTTTTAGGAAAACAATCCCATCCCGATCTGCCTAAACTATGTCTCAAGGGTGTGAAAGGGATCGAAAAGAGTAGCATGCACCGAGGCTTATAAAGCAAGTGTGTACGAACCCAAAAGGTCTCGATTCGGCTTAGGACGCTATAGATCAAAAGTTTATAGGCAAAGGTTATGGCTTACAAAGTCATAGGTGTTGAAGTAAACAACATGTTTTCCCTTGATACCCTAAAAAATTAATCTAAACAGAATATGACGAAAACATTAAAAATAATAAATACTAGATCAATAAAAGCAAATTCGAATGTGAAACACATCTTTAAATTCAAAAAATATGAATAGAAGTCGATATTTTTATGTTAAAAAACAAAGTGATATAATGCCATTAAAAGCGAAAAATCAAAATATGATCATACTGGAATAGGTCAGAAAAATAATGAACGAGTTCGATCTGAAAATACGTTATCCCCATCAAACCAACAGAAATGATGCTGCTCATTTGGGTATATTTGACGCAGAGACGATCATTCGTAAGTTTGATGAAATGGGATGGCGACAACAAATGGTCCGTCAGTTACAACTGGATGGTACAAGCACCAGTTTTATCGTAACGAATGAATATACAGGACAAAGTGTCCGTATCATTTTGGATGCCTATGCTCAATCCCAGCAACTTGAATTTAAATTGGATAGTGATATTCCTGTTCTGATTTCGAGAAAGGATGTATTTGGATTGGTCACCCGCAAAGCCAAAGATACGATTTCCTTTAATCACCTGACACTGAACCGTGCCAAAGAATATCTCATCGCGTTTATGAATGGTGAGGTTGAGGAGTTAGAAGCACTTTATCGTGACAGCTTAAATAAACCGATGAAGACAGCGTCTTAACTTTTAATCTTCCTGAACACAATCGAATAAACCCTGAATAAAGACATTTTATTCAGGGTTTTATTTTAGATAAACCAAAGATAAAAAATAGCGAGCCGCTGGCTGTGATTTTTTTGAATGGGTCGATTTTCTATCCGTTGTCGTTATAATCTGCTCGCTTGATTCAATCTGTTTGCTTCCTATGCCTTTAAACGATCATTTTATTTACCAACCTCCCCAAGAACCTCTTGAGATCATGTACGAAGATGAGGATTTGGTCGTGGTCAATAAACCTGCGGGCTTATTGTCCGTGATGGGGCGATTACCAGAACATCATGACAGCGCATATTTGCGTGTATTGGATCTCCATCCAACGGCTAAAGTAACGCACCGTTTAGATATGGCCACTTCAGGTTTACTGATGTTTGCTAAGCATCGTGATGCAGAGGTCGCCGTGAGTAAAATGTTTCAAGCGCGTACCGTTAAAAAATATTATGAGGCCTTGGTACAAGGTGCAATTCAGGCTGAAGGTAGTGTTGATGTTCCATTGATTACAGATTGGGAAAATCGTCCACGTCAAATCGTGCATTTCGAGTTGGGTAAGCAAGCCAAGACACTGTTTCAATTGATGGATTACGATGTTGAAACTGATCAAAGTCGTGTGCGACTAGAACCCGTTACAGGTCGCTCACACCAACTTCGTGTGCACATGATGCATATTGGACATCCAATCATGGGCGATAAACTTTATCATCCTGAGCCTGCCAAATTTCATTTAAAACGTATGGCATTACATGCTGCATTCTTGTCTTTTCAGCATCCTTTACAACAACATCTCGTTGAAATTAAATCGGTGATTCCATTTTAAAATGTAAGCTAAGGTGAAATAAGTGTAGCTAAGCTAGGCATGTGGATGGATTTATAATAGATTATAAAAGATATAATGTTTTGTGAGATGCCCGATGAGTCAACCATTAACCCAGCATTGGCAAACCATCTATTCCACCAAAGATTCTAAAGAAGTCAGTTGGTTCCAAGCTCAGGCTTCGACCTCCTTGCGATTGATCCAAAAAGCGCAACTCCACCCTGAGGCAGAAATCATAGACGTTGGGGGTGGCGCCTCAGTTTTAGTTGATCAGCTTTTAGAACAAGGCTTTAAACACATCACAGTTTTAGATTTGGCAGAGGCTGCGTTACAAAAAAGTCAGGTACGCTTGGGAGAACTTGCCAACAAAGTAACATGGCTTATTGCGAATATAGTCGAGGTTGAGTTTGCAGATCATCAATTTGATCTTTGGCATGATCGGGCGGTTTTTCATTTTTTGACAGAGCACAACGATCAGCAGCGTTATTTGCAAAAAGTAACTGCTGCGCTGAAATCAGGTGGTTATCTAGTGATCTCAACCTTTGCAGAAGATGGAGCATTGAAGTGTAGCGGTTTACCTGTGCAACGCTATAGCACACAAGAGCTAATACATTTCTTTGGGCAATCTGCATTTGATGTGGTGGAAGAGGGGAAAGAAGTTCATATCACCCCAGCGGGAAATGAACAGAAGTTTAGTTATCTACTCTTGCGAAAAAAATAAAACAAGGAATAATGTTCTTAACTATGTATTCGTGTATCAACGAGTTAAAGTGGGCTGGTTTGCCGACTTTGACTCAAGCGCAATTAAAAAAATTACTACTTGAAGCCGATCCAGATTGGCAGCATGTTTTAACTTATCTATCAGAAGTAAAAATCTTTGTGATTTCCAATGATCGTCGGGATGTAATTGCAGAATTATGTTTATTACAACGCGGGGATGAAGCGGAAATTATCAATTTAGCCGTCACCAAAGAGCATCGAGGTTTTGGTCTAGCCAAATCATTGATTAAACATGCGATAGAAAATGCATGGCAATCTTCGGTCAGCACTGTTTTGATTAAAACAGGCAACTCAAGTTTTGATCAGTTGGCTCTGTATCAGAAGTGTGGTTTTCGTATGTCATACATTGAGCGAGATGTCTTTAAACACTATCCTGAGCCGATTTATGAAAATGGAATCCGTTGTATCGATCAAGTTGTGCTATCCATCGAGTTGACCGTATAGCTATCGAAGATCGACATGAAGATCATTTATGCTTTCACTACAATAATGATCTTCATGCGTCTAAAAACTGACATAAAAATAGGTTAATCTATAGCCAAATAATTAAACTGAAACGACAACAAAGGATATTCAAATGACACGTGATTACGAGCAATTTCCTGATAATGACAATGGTAATGTGCTTTGGCAAATGGTTGAAGATGGCAATGACCTAAGTGAACCGCATGAAGTCGAATTTTCAATTGTATTTGAAAAGCAAGAACAAGCAGAAAAGTGTGCATTGCATCTGTTGCATCAAGAGCAAAAAATTTCACTGTATCAAGAAGAATTGCATTCAGATGGATCGGATTTGTGGGTGTTAAATATTCACGTCAATATGATGTTGGAATATGAAGATATTGCAGATTTAGAAGAGTGGATGACGCGGATTGCGCAAGAGTTTGATGGTGAATACGACGGATGGGGTTGTATGAGCTATATCTATGATGATGAAGACGAATAATGATACATATTCAGCCTGCGTTTGCAGGCTGAAATATTTTTAATGATGCATCCTACGACATCTAATTTTATTTACTCACATCTAAGTAAAGACTTTCTTTGACTTCTTCCATCACCACATAACTATGGGATGATGCCGAAGCAGGCAGTTTTTTCAGTAAATCACCCAATAAACGTCGATAAGCACTCATTTCTTTGAGTCGAGCTTTGACTAAATAATCAAACTCACCTGAGATCAGATGACATTCCAAGACCTCAGGAATATCGACTAAATCTCGAGCTACTTGATCAAAGACATCACCTGATTTTGCTGACAGTTTGATTTCCAAAAACACCAACAGGCTACGATCAACATGCGCAGGATTAAGCCGAGCGTAGTAGCCCATAATAATACCTTCACGTTCCAATCGTTTGACACGTTCTGAGCAAGGCGTGGTAGATAAGTTCACACGTGAAGCCAACTCACTAATTGCGATACGCCCTTCACGTTGCAGAATGTCTAAAATCAGGCGATCAATACGGTCTAATTTACGCATAGATTATTCCCTTTTATTTTAATTTTTCCGCGATAAAAACATTAAATTACCTAGATTATAGCCATAAAACAGTCAAAAAAACTATTGAAGCAAAAATATACTAGTTAAATAAACTAGTGGGCGAGAGGGGCCTATTATGCGCGTCATCGTTTTAGGAAGTGGTGTTATTGGTGTAGCAAGTGCTTACTATCTTGCGCAACAAGGTGCCCAAGTGACTGTACTTGATCGTCAGTCTGGTCCAGCAAAAGAAACCAGTTTTGGTAATGCTGGGCAAATCTCGCCAGGATATTCAACACCTTGGGCTGCACCAGGGATTCCATTCAAAGCAGTAAAATGGATGTTCCAGCATCATGCACCACTTGCCATTAATATAGATGGCAGCATGTGGCAGCTTCAGTGGATGGCACAGATGCTGAAAAACTGTAATCCACAAAGTTATGCGGTCAACAAAGAACGCATGATGCGTGTGGCGGAATACAGTCGTGATTGTTTGCGTCAACTCAGAAGTGAAACAGGTATTCATTACGAAAATCGTTCCAAAGGTACCTTACAGGTATTTCGTAATGAAGCGCAGCTTGAAGCAGTGCAACGTGACATTCAAGTACTGAAAGAATGTGATGTTGATTTTAATTTACTCAATGCTCAAGAACTGGGCAGTGTAGAACCAGCATTGGCACACACCGATAAATTAGTCGGTGGTTTACATTTGCCGAATGATGAAACGGGTGATTGTTATTTATTCACCAATGCCTTAGCGAAAGTAGCGCAGGACTTAGGTGTCGAATTTAAATTCGATCAAAATGTTGAGCAACTGATCGTTGAAGGTGATGAAATCAAAGGCGTGATGGTCAATGGTGCGATTTTAACGGCTGATCGTTTCGTACTTGCCTTTGGTAGTTATTCACGCGATTTCTTAAAACCATTGCAATTGAATCTGCCAGTTTATCCAGTGAAAGGCTATTCATTGACGATTCCAATTGTTGAACCAAAATTTGCTCCGCAATCAACGGTTTTAGATGAGACATATAAAGTCGCGATTACACGTTTCGACCAACGTATCCGTGTGGGTGGTATGGCGGAATTAAGTGGCTTTAACTTGGGCTTGAATGATGATCGTCGTGCAACTTTGGAAATGGTTACCCAAGACTTATTCCCAGGTGGTGACTTACAACAAGCATCATTCTGGACAGGTCTACGTCCAATGACACCAGACAGCACACCGATTATTGGTGCAACCAAATATAAGAACCTATTCTTAAATACTGGTCATGGCACTTTAGGTTGGACCATGGCATGTGGTTCAGGCAAATTGATTAGTGATTTGGTGATGAATCATCGTACCGAGATTAGTACGGATGGCTTATCGATCCAGCGTTATTCACACGCGGCATAATTTGATTATACAAGGAAGTTGATTATGCCTCGCCCAATTACTGCGGTCATCCATACTCAGGCTTTGCGCCAAAATCTTGAGGTCGTGAGAACTTCTGTTCCAGACAGCAAGGTGTTTGCAGTGGTCAAAGCCAATGCCTATGGACATGGAATCGAACGAGTTTACGATGCTTTAAAAACTGCGGACGGCTTCGCATTGCTTGATATAGATGAAGCGAAACGTTTGCGTGCATTAGGTTGGACAGGTCCAATTCTATTGCTGGAAGGAATTTTTTCGCCACAGGATTTATTTGACTGCGCTGAATATCAGTTGAGTTTCACGGTACATAGCGAGCATCAAGTCGAATGGATACAGCAGCATATCTATCCAGCCCAGTTTGATATTTTCTTAAAAATGAACAGTGGCATGAACCGTCTAGGTTTCAAGCCTCAACAATACCGAAAAATCTGGCAACATCTGCAACGCCTCAATAATGTTTCCAACATCACCCATATGACGCATTTCTCTGATGCTGATGGCGAACGTTTTGGTCAAGCTGGGGTTGAATATCAACTCGCAGAATTTGAAAGCACTATTCAGGACTTACCTGGGGAAAGATCGGTGAGTAATAGTGCCGCCATTCTCAGATATCCCTCGCAAGTACACTCCGATTATGTCCGTGGCGGCATCATGCTGTATGGCAGCTCTCCCGATTATCCGAAGCATAGTATCCAAGATTGGGGACTTGTACCGACTATGAGTTTGCGCAGTGAATTGATCGCGATCCAGCAGTTAAATGCCAATGAAAGTGTGGGTTATGGTTCAAGTTTCGTAGCTGCATATGCAATGACGATTGGTATTGTCGCGTGTGGTTATGCAGATGGTTATCAGCGTACCTCTCCTACAGGCACGCCCGTGTTAGTCAATGGAATCCGTACCCGAACCATTGGGCGAGTCAGTATGGATATGTTGGCAGTCTATCTAACGCCAGTTCCGAATGCTGAAATTGGCAGTGAAGTTGTGCTTTGGGGAACATCAAAAACAGGACAAATACTCTCTATTGATGATGTTGCAGCAGCCTCAGGCACAGTTGGCTATGAACTTATGTGCGGCGTAACTGCACGAGTTCCATTTATCACTCAAGACTAAGGAAGTCATCATGTCACATTCAGATATCCAGAAAATCAATAGCACCGAAGTGATGAGTGCAGTCACGGTTTTTAATCAGGTGGTGTATCTATCAGGACAAGTGCCTAAAAATCCTGATTTAGATATCGAAGGACAAACGCGTGATGTATTGGCAACGATCGAGCAATTGTTAGCCTCCGCAAATAGCGATAAATCACGTTTACTTTCGGTACAGCTTTTTCTGAAAGACCTAGCGGATTTTCCTAAGGTCAATGCGATCTATGTTGATTGGTTAAAAGACTGTGTGGCGCCATCACGCGCTACGATTCAAGCTGATTTGGTCAATCCAAATTGGTTAATTGAAATTGCAGTGATTGCAGCACAAAAATAAAGCGAATCGCTTTATTTTTGTTTAAGTGAGATTAAAAAGAAGAAAAATAACGTATTTGTCATAGATAAAAGTAAGGCAAATACGTATTTTCTTGCAGTCAAAATGAATGGGTCATTTATAAAGGACAGCTGGTTAAGCTCATAAATTAGCGACCGATTCATTTTAGGAAGTAGTAAAAAGGAACTTTTTTATGGCGGTGATACATAATCAGTCTTCAGGTGATGATGCACCTCAAGACTTACAACGAAAACTTTCCAATCGCCATTTGCAATTGATTGCCATTGGTGGCGCGATTGGGACTGGACTGTTCATGGGTTCAGGAAAAACCATATCCCTTGCTGGTCCATCAATCTTGTTTATTTACATGATTATTGGTGGCATGTTCTTCTTTTTGATGCGAGCACTCGGTGAATTGTTGCTTGCCAATTTACAGTACAAATCTTTCGTCGATATGGCACACGATCTGATTGGACCGTGGGCCGGATACTATTTGGGTTGGACCTATTGGTTAGGTTGGGTCTTGGTTGGTATTGCGGACTTAGCTGCTGTGATTAATTATCTGGGTTTTTGGCTGCCTGATGGAACGACCTTTACTCCAATGGGACAGGCGCTGATTAGTGCGGGCTGCGTATTATTCGTTTTGGCGTTGAATTTACTTACTGTAAAATTGTTTGGTGAAGTCGAGTTCTGGTTTGCACTGATTAAAATCTTGGCGATTATTGGTTTGATTGGGGTTGGGGGCTATATGATTTTTAGTCACTTTACCGCACCTCATGGCACAGTGGCTTCGCTAAATAATATTTGGTCGCATGGTGGTATGTTCCCGAAAGGTGTTGATGGCTTCTTGGCTGGTTTCCAAATTGCTGTTTTTGCCTTTGTCGGTGTGGAGTTGATTGGAACCACTGCGGCAGAAACCAAAGACCCACATAAGAATCTTCCCAAAGCGATTAATGCGATTCCGATTCGTATTATTTTGTTCTACGTCTTAGCTTTATTAGTGGTGATGGCTGTGACACCGTGGGATCAAATTCGCGCAGATAAAAGTCCATTCGTTGAGTTATTCCTGAATGCGGGGATTGTGACCTCAGCGATCATCATGAATTTAGTAGTGTTGTCTTCGGTGATGTCGTCGATGAACAGTGGTGTTTTTTCTACCAGTCGTATGTTGTTTGGTCTGTCAAAAGATGGTCAGGCGCCGAATTCATTTAGTCGCTTATCCAAAAGTGCAGTGCCAGCAAATGGTCTGATCTTCTCATGTGTATTTATCATGGGTGGAGCTGTGCTTCAGTATTTTGTCCCGAACACCATGGAAGCCTTTACTTTGGCAAGTTCGCTTTGTGTGATCCTGTTTATTAGCGTATGGAGCTTGATTATGGTCTGCTACATTCGCTATCGCAAATTACGTCCAGAGTTACATGAACAGTCTAAATTTAAAATGCCAGGCGGCGTGTTCATGTCTTATGTGGTGATCGCATTCTTATTGTTCACTTTGGTGATTTTGGCACTCGAACCTGACACGCTAAAAGCGCTGTATGTGAGTCCGTTGTGGGTGGTGATTTTAGCGGTGACCTATCAAGTATTATACAAACCACGTATGCGTAAACTTGGACGTGAATTGGCTTAATCGATTCATTTGCATCTCCCATAAAAAGAGCTGATCTAACTAGATCGGCTCTTTTTATATCTACGCCGAGAAGTATTAATCAACCAATAAATGCTGATATTTATCTGCCTGTTTACGTAAATAATCCCAGACCAGTTTAATCCGTGGCTCATGCTGTAAATCTACAAAGGTAAGCATCCAGAAAGTATGATTAAAACCTACTTGTTCAGCTAAAACATCCTGAAGTTCAGGTTTATCATGGGCTAAAAATTTTGGCAAAATTGCTAATCCAGCACCTGCACTTACTGCGATTTGCTGTGCCAAAATACTGCTACTGCGAAAATTTGCAGTGAGTTTTAAGGGTAAACGTTCTAGACAATACAGCTCAGGGCTATAGACCAAATCATCAATAT
Source organism: Acinetobacter sp. GWC1_38_13 (assembly GCF_001767535.1). NCBI lineage: Bacteria > Pseudomonadati > Pseudomonadota > Gammaproteobacteria > Moraxellales > Moraxellaceae > Acinetobacter > Acinetobacter sp. GWC1_38_13. The sequence continues at coordinate 16,964 of NZ_MELG01000118.1, forward strand.
AATTAACAAAACGATGTTGGGTTAAATCCTCTAATCCACGAATTGGTGGATGTTGAGACAGATAGTTTTGACTGCCATAAATCTTTAATGAGTAATCTGACAGTCGCGTGATGATATAAGGTCCAGACGTTGGTCGATCAATAGACACCACAATATCCGCTTCACGATGCGAGAGCTTAATCATCTTTGGCACAGGAATCAGGTCAATTGTGAGCTGAGGATAGTGAATCGAAAACTCTGCTAATAGTCGTGCAAGAAATGCGGTACCAAATCCTTCAGGTGTGCCAATTCGCACACGACCTTGCAAAGGTTGATGCGGTTTCTCAATCTGAAGAAAGGCCTGTTCCATTTGCTCAACCTGCGGAACAAGGGTTAATCCTTCCATCGTTAGTTCATAACCTGATGCTTCACGCTTGAACAAAGTCGTGCCTAAAGCCAGCTCCAATGCTTGAATCCGTCGAGCTACGGTACTGTGTTCCACGCCAATAATGCGTGCTGCATTGGTCAAGGTTTTGGTTCTCGCTAAAACCAGAAAAAACTGTAGATGATCCCAATCCACTTTCATTGTTATTGTCATCCCTGTGCATATTTGCACATCAATCGTGCATGAATTTGCGTTGGTGGTCAAATCATTCTTTGCTAGTCTCAAACAAATGTTAAAAAAAGAAAATACGACGAATCGCTATTTTCGAACATCTGAACACAATAAAAATAGGCCTATGGAGAGGTTATGAATACAATCCAGAAAATCGAGCTGGACACAGCTAAGCTACTCATTAATGGACAGTTGATCGAGTCTGAAACCCAACACTGGCAAGATATCGTCAATCCTGCGACACAGGAAGTCATCGGTCGCGTACCTTTTGCAACAGTGCAGGAAGTGGATGCAGCGATTCAAGCTGCACAAGATGCTTTTGCCACTTGGCGTCAAACACCGATTCAAGCACGTATGCGCATTATGCTGAAGCTACAAGACTTGATTCGTGCCAACATGAAAGAGATCGCGAAAGTACTGACCGCTGAGCAAGGCAAAACCTTAGCCGATGCAGAAGGTGATATCCAGCGTGGCTTAGAAGTGGTTGAGCACGCTTGTTCTGTCGGTACTTTGCAAATGGGCGAGTACATCGAAGGCGTAGCACGTGGTGTAGATACCTATACTTTGCAACAACCATTGGGTGTTTGTGCGGGCATCACTCCATTTAATTTCCCAGCCATGATTCCATTGTGGATGTTCCCGATGGCGATTGTTTGTGGCAATACCTTCGTACTCAAACCCTCTGAACAAGACCCATTAACCACGATGATGTTGGTCGAACTTGCGATTCAAGCAGGTGTACCTGCTGGTGTGTTGAATGTGGTTCATGGTGGCAAAGAAGTAGTCGATCGTCTCTGTACACATCCACACATTAAAGCGATTTCCTTTGTCGGTTCAACTGCGGTGGGTACGCATGTGTATAACCTCGCAGGGCAACATGGCAAACGTGTGCAATCGATGATGGGGGCGAAAAACCATGTGGTGGTGATGCCTGATGCCAACAAAGAACAAACCCTCAATGCTTTAGTCGGTGCGGCTTTTGGTGCTGCAGGACAGCGTTGCATGGCACTTTCAGTTGCTGTGATGGTGGGTGAAAGTAAGCAATGGGTTCAAGAGTTGGTTGAAAAAGCCAAAACCTTGAAAGTTAATGCAGGACATGAGCCGAATACAGATATCGGACCTGTCATTTCTCAACGTGCCAAAGCGCGTGTGATTGATTTGATCAATAGTGGTGTCGAGCAAGGCGCAGAGCTGTTACTCGATGGTCGTGATGTGCAAGTTAAAGGTTATGAGTCTGGTAACTTTGTTGGAGCGACCATTTTTAATGGCGTGACCACAGACATGCGTATCTATAAAGAAGAAATCTTTGGTCCTGTATTGGCAATTATTTCTGTTGATACTTTGGAAGAAGCGATTGAGCTGATCAATGCCAATCCATTTGGTAATGGTGTTGGACTCTTTACTCAAAGTGGTGCGACAGCACGTACCTTCCAAAACTTAATTGATATTGGTCAAGTGGGGATCAATATTCCAATTCCTGTGCCAGTGCCATTCTTTAGCTTTACAGGTTCGCGTGGTTCAAAACTAGGTGATTTAGGTCCTTATGGTAAGCAAGCGGTACAGTTCTATACACAAACCAAAACCATTACTAGTCGTTGGTTTGAAGATAGCCATGAAGTTGGCGGTGTAAATACCACCATTAGTTTACGTTAAGGGGGAATCAGGGATGAATATCGCCTTTATCGGTCTTGGAAATATGGGTGGCAGAATGGCCCATAACCTGCTCAAAGCAGGACTTACAGTCTATGGTTATGATCTCAGTGAAGTGGCGAATCAGCACTTTGCTGAAGCGGGTGGTGTGGTCTGCGACAGTCCACAAGCAGCAGCCCAACAAGCAGATGTGGTGATCACCATGTTACCAGCAGCTAAGCATGTCAAAGAGGTTTACCTCGGTGAGGAGGGCGTGTTGGAAGTCTTGAAGGCAGGGGCATTGTGTATTGATAGCAGTACCATTGACCCGCAGACCATCAAAGATATCGCTGCGCTTGCGCAAACTAAAAATATTCACATCTGTGATGCGCCTGTGTCGGGTGGCACCATTGGCGCGCAAGCAGGTACTCTCACTTTTATGGTGGGTGCCAATGATCAGACCTTTGAGGAAGTCAAACCTGTGCTCAGCCACATGGGCAAGAATGTCATTCATTGTGGTGATGTTGGCGTAGGACAAATTGCCAAGATTTGCAATAACCTGATTCTTGGAATCTCGATGGCTGCTGTGGCAGAGGGCATGGCATTGGGTGCCAAATTGGGGATCGACCCACAAGCATTGGCAGGTGTTGTGAACACCTCAAGTGGTCGTTGCTGGAGTTCAGAGATTTGTAATCCGTGGCCACATATCAATGAAAATGCACCTGCTTCACGTGGCTATCAAGATGGTTTTGCGACACAACTGATGCTGAAAGATTTAGGTCTGGCAGTCGAGGCAGCAGGTCAGGTCAAACAGCCTATTTTGTTAGGTGGCATGGTACAGCAGATGTATCAGCAGATGTGTATGCGTGGAAATGCGCATTTGGATTTCTCCAGCATTATCCAGCAATACCTACCAGACCAAGTTTAAACATCAAGCCATTGGATGGCTTGTAAACCAATAAATGCAACTCTGTCGTAAATAACTACAAATCCAGACTGAGGGAATAGAGATGTTGAATTATAAAGATGTGGCAAATGCATTTGATTTTGAAAATACGGCTCAACACATGTTGTCAGGTTCGTTGGATGCACTCAATGCATGCTTTGAGTGTTGTGACCGACATGTAGATGGTGAAAAAGTTGCTTTGTACTGGCAAGGCAAAGATGGGCGTAAGGAACAATATACCTTTGCGCGATTCAAACATTGGTCCAGTCAATTTGCTAATTTTCTAAAATCACAAGGTGTACAGGCAGGTGATCGTATTTCGGGTTTATTACCACGAACGCCTGAGCTGATCGTGACGATTTTAGCCGCATGGCGAATTGGAGCCGTATATCAACCGCTGTTTACTGCTTTTGGGCCAAAAGCGATTGAGCATCGTATTCAACTTGCACAAAGCAAATTAGTCGTCACGGATGTGGGTAATCGCAGCAAGCTCGATGAAGTTGAACAATGTCCAGCTATCGTGACCGTTGTTGATACAGAAGGTTCAGTGCTCAAAGCCAGCGATTTTAATTTTTGGCAGGAGCTGAATCAGCAGTCTGATCAATGTGAATTAGTCATGCGTAATTTGCATGATCCATTCTTATTGATGTTTACCTCAGGTACTACTGGACCTGCAAAACCGCTCGAAGTTCCACTAAAAGCCTTGATTGCATTTGGTCGCTATATGCAAGATGCGATTGGCTTAACTGAAGATGATGCTTTTTGGAATATTGCTGATCCGGGTTGGGCCTATGGTTTGTACTATGCGATTACGGGGCCGTTATTCTTGGGACATGCGACGTTGTTCTACGAGGGTGGATTTAGTACGGATAGTTTGTGTCAAATTGTCAAGGATTATCAAATCACCAATTTGGCAGGTGCACCAACGGCTTATCGTATGATGATGGCGGCTGATCCAGCACAAATGGCGCCGTTAAAAGGTCAGTTCCGTGTGGTCAGCAGTGCAGGTGAGCCACTGAATCCAGAAGTGATTCGCTGGTTCAAACAAGTTTTAGATGCGCCGATTTACGATCATTACGGACAAACTGAAGTGGGTATGGTGGTCTGTAACCATCACGGTTTAAGCCATGAAATACGTGCGGGTGCGGCAGGTTTTCCAAGTCCGGGTTATCGGGTTGCCGTGGTCAATGAACAAGGTGAAGAGCTTCCGCCAGACACCGCCGGAATTTTAGCGGTGGATATCAGCCAGTCGCCAATGATGTGGTTTGGTGGTTATAAAGAAAGCCGTAAATCACCTTTTGTTGGCAATTATTACTTAACAGGCGATACCGCTGAGTTACATAGTGATGGCAGTATGAGTTTTGTGGGACGTAGCGATGATGTGATCACCACATCAGGCTATCGCATCGGCCCATTTGATGTTGAAAGTGCTTTGCTTGAACATGATGCGGTAATTGAAGCCGCAGTGATTGGTGTGCCTGATCCAGATCGTACCGAACTGGTTAAAGCCTTTGTGATTTTAGCGGCAGGTGTACAGTCTACAGTTGCTTTGGCAGAAGAATTAAGCCAATTTGTGAAAAAACGTCTTTCTGCACATGCATATCCACGTCTAGTGGAGTTTGTCACCGAGTTGCCGAAGACGCCGAGTGGTAAAATCCAACGTTTTTTATTGCGTAATCAGGAAATTGCTAAGCAACAAGCAAAAGCAGGGTAAGGGAAATAACAATGCAATTTACCGAAGAACAATTGTTAATTCGTGATATGGCGAAAAGTTTCGCCCAAGAACAAATTAAACCGAATGCCAGTGATTGGGATCGAGATGGCACCTTTCCCAAAGCTGCGTTAGCGCAGATGGGGCAGCTTGGTTTTATGGGGATGCTCGTCCCAGAGCAATGGGGTGGGTCAGATACGGGAAATTTGGCATATGTATTGGCACTCGAAGAAGTTGCAGCAGCAGATGGTGCGACCTCAACCATTATGAGCGTGCATAACTCGGTGGGCTGTGTACCTATTTTAAAGTTTGGTAATGACGAGCAAAAAGAACGCTTTTTAAAGCCCTTAGCCCAAGGTGAAATGATCGGAGCATTTGCTTTAACCGAACCTCATACTGGTTCGGATGCCGCAGCTATCAAAACTCGCGCGGTTAAAGATGGTGATGATTATATTCTGAATGGTGCAAAGCAGTTTATTACTTCTGGTCATAATGCAGGGGTGATTATCGTCTTTGCCGTGACTGATCCAAGCGCAGGTAAAAAGGGTGTTAGTGCCTTTCTCGTGCCACGCGATACACCTGGATATGAGGTCATTCGTGTCGAAGAAAAGTTAGGTTTACATGCTTCGGATACCTGTCAGATTGCTTTGACCGATGTACGTGTGCATAAAAGTTTGATGTTAGGTAAAGAAGGCGAGGGTCTAAAAATTGCACTTGCCAATTTGGAAGGTGGTCGTATCGGGATTGCAGCACAAGCAGTGGGTTTGGCGCGTGCAGCTTTAGAAGAAGCCACGCACTATGCCAAAGAACGTCTGACATTTGGTAAACCAATTTTCGAGCATCAAGCGATTGCCTTCCGTCTTGCCAGTATGGCAACAGAGATCGAAGCTGCACGACAACTGGTTCATTATGCTGCACGTCTCAAAGAAGCGGGTCAGCCTTGTTTGAATGAAGCTTCGATGGCCAAATTATTTGCTTCTGAAATGTCAGAGCGTGTTTGTTCAAGTGCCTTACAGGTCTTTGGTGGTTATGGCTATCTGAAAGATTTTCCAATCGAGCGAATTTATCGTGATGCACGAATTTGTCAGATTTATGAAGGTACTAGCGATATTCAACGTTTAGTGATCGCACGTAGTCTATAAAACTCAAACAAGGATTGAATGATGCAGTGGCAAACTATTTTATTGGAAAAGCGTAATGGTGTAGGGTTAATTACCCTCAATCGTCCTAAAGCTTTAAATGCGCTAAACAGTGAATTGATCGGTGAAGTGAATCAAGCCCTCGACCAACTGGAAAAGGATGGTGAGATTGGTTGTATCGTATTAGCAGGTTCAGAAAAAGCTTTTGCAGCAGGCGCGGATATTAAGGAAATGGCACAGCTGAATTTTCCTGATATTTATTTTGATGATTTTTTCCATCTTGCTGATCGTATTGCCCAACGCCGTAAACCTTTGATTGCTGCGGTGAGTGGCTATGCTTTGGGTGGTGGTTGTGAATTGGCACTGATGTGTGACTTTATCTACTGCGCTGAGAATGCCAAATTCGGCTTACCTGAAGTGACTTTGGGCGTAATTCCAGGAATTGGTGGAACACAACGTTTAACTCATGCCATTGGTAAAGCCAAAGCCATGGAAATGTGCCTCACCGCACGACAAATGGGTGCAGTAGAAGCTGAGTTAAGTGGTTTGGTTGCACGTGTATTCAACAAAGAAGACCTACTCGAACAAACCCTACAAGCCGCTGAACAAATTGCGACACGTTCTCTGACCGCAAACATGATGCTGAAAGAAACCATTAATCGAGCTTTCGAAGTCAATTTGACCGAAGGATTACGATTTGAACGACGCATGTTCCATTCTATTTTTGCCACTGCGGACCAAAAAGAAGGCATGCAAGCATTTGTAGAAAAGCGGCAGGCAAATTTTAAAAATCAATAAGAGATCAATAAAATGAACAAAGAAAATCACTTAATGATTGAGCAACAAGGTGGTCTTGGCATGATCACCTTAGATCGAGTGACACATCTGAACGCACTATCGCTTGAGATGATTGAGGGGATTCGAGCCCAACTTGAGCTTTGGCGAGATGATGCTGCTATCCAAGCGATTTTAATCAAATCGAACAGCCCGAAAGCCTTTTGTGCAGGAGGCGATATTCGCTATCTGTATGACAGTTATAAACTGGGCACGACAGATCATCAGGGTTATTTTAGTGCCGAATATAAGATGCTCACCACCATACGTGAGTACCAAAAACCTGTCAGCGTTCTGCTCGATGGTTATGTGCTTGGTGGTGGTTTTGGCTTAGCGCAAGCCTGCCACATCATTGTGAGTAGTGAAAAATCACGCTTTGCCATGCCTGAAACAGCAATTGGTTTTTTCCCAGATGTCGGCGCTACTCATTTCCTATCGCGCTTGGATGACATAGGCGTGTATATGGCGATTACAGGTGAGCAAATCAGTAGCAGTGATGCCCTTTATTTGGACTTGATTGACTACCATGTACCGAGCGAAAAACTACAAGCCTTGCAAGATGCCTTGGTTGCAGAAAACGATTTAAGCCAACAAAACATTGAACATATTGTGAGTTGCTTTATCACCCGCCCAGCAGAAAGTGAATTGAAACAGTATGCTGAAGCGATTCGTAAACATTTCGGTTTTCAATATTTGGATGAGATTGAGCAAAGTCTTGTAAATGAACAAGATGAGCAGTTAAAAGCATGGGCAAGCAAATTACTGCATCTACTGCAACAACGCTCATTCGTAGCAAAACAAACTAGCTTGAAACTACAACATCTTGGACGTGGGCTTTCCTTGCAGCAATGTATGCAACTAGAGCGTGATTTGCAGGATATTTGGTTTGAGCATGGAGACTTTATTGAAGGCGTGCGTGCACTGATTGTCGATAAAGACAAACAACCGCAATGGCAACAAGCCAATCCTGAACTAGAGCAAATATTAGAAAAGCTGAGCTAAGTACGGCTCATCCGATTGTTATCACAAAGGAGAAATACAAACAGGACGTAGACTTTTGATCAAGCATGATCATCAGCATAAAAATTCAGAATAAAAATTTCCAAGAAAGGAAAATGAAGATGCAAACATTACATGGAAACGGTTCAAATCCTAAAAAGTCATCACATCGTTTGGCGGGTATCTCCAGTATGGTGGGTACCACCATCGAGTGGTATGACTTTTTTATTTATGGTGCAGCGGCGGCACTGATTTTCAATAAATTATTTTTCCCTAATCTCGATCCACTTACAGGCGTACTCGCCGCATTTGGTACCTATGCAGTAGGCTTCATCGGACGACCTTTAGGTGGTTTAGTGTTTGGACATTTTGGTGACAAGATTGGTCGTAAGTCCATGTTGTTACTGACTTTAATGCTGATGGGCATTCCAACGGTATTGATTGGACTGTTGCCTACCTATGAATCAATCGGCTATTGGGCTGCGATTTGCTTGGTGATCTTACGTTTTATCCAAGGTATGGCAATGGGTGGAGAGTGGGGCGGTGCGGTGCTCATGGCTGTTGAACATGCACCTGAAGGTAAAAAAGGATTTTGGGGTAGTTTGCCCCAAGCCAGTACAGGTGGCGGTTTAATGCTGGCCTCAATTGCGCTCGGTTTAGTGTCCTTACTGCCTGAACCAGCGTTGTTTAGTTGGGGGTGGCGTATTCCATTTCTCGCAAGTATCGTATTACTGGCTGTAGGTTGGTATATCCGTGTCAAAGTGCCTGAGTCACCTGACTTTGAGAAAGTTAAAGAGCAAGCTGACAATATTAAAGTTCCTGCGTTACAGGTCTTCAAACAACATCCAAAACAGTTGATTACGATTATTGTGGCACGTGCTGCTGAAAACGCATGGTTTTATATTGCATCAACATTCACTTTGGCTTATACCACGACTCAACTTGGAATCCCTCGACAAGAGATTTTATTTGCCACCATTTGTGGTGCAGCAGTCATTCTATTTATGACCCCATTGTGCGGACATCTGTCAGATCGGGTTGGTCAACGCAATATGTTTATGTTTGGTTTATGCGTGTTGGCAGTATTTAGCTATCCATTCTTTAGTATGCTCAATACCAAAGACCCTGTACTGGTGTGGACTGCGATTGTATTGGCAATTGGTGTGGTGTTCCCATTATGTATGCGCCGCAAGCACAATTATTCGCGCGTCAGTTCCCTGCTGAAATTCGCTATAGTGGTATCTCGATTTCAGTGCAGTTGGCAGGTGTATTGGGTGGTGGTATTGCACCGTTGATTGCAACCAAGTTGTTGAGTGTCGGTGGTGGCAATCCATATTTGATTATGATTTATATTGGTTCGATGGCGATGATAGCAATTATTGCGACAACTTTTATGCCGCGTGACCGAATTGCTCAAACTTATCAGCAATCAAATGAGCTAGATTTAAAAACGAAGATTACTGAACAATCCTAGTTTGCAAAATCCATAGATAAGAAAAAAGCCCTAATCTTTCGACTAGGGCCTTTTAAATTTGGAGCGGGAAACGAGACTCGAACTCGCGACCCCAACCTTGGCAAGGTCACCGAGATTTATTCCATTAAATGACGCTAATTATAAGTATATGATTTAATTGATAGTATGTGTTTTTTGGTGGAGTAAAATTTTTAGTAATTTAGATCATTTAAGGGTATTTTGGTCACTTTATTTTAGACATTTTAGTTTGTAAAAGTCACCTATTTTTTGATACTGATTTTCATGAGAAATAACAATATTATATGATTTAATATAATGATTCTTAATCCTCATGAAAATGTTTTATATTCAATTCAATAAATGAATATTATGCTCAATCCTATTTTGGATCATTTGGATAGTTTCTGCTTGAATTTGTCCAGGTAATAGATCATGAGCGATATTGCTGAATCGGATTGCAACCTTACAAATCGAACTAATAATTTCATCGACTTCTTGGGCAGAAAGTTCCGCTTCCTGAGTACCAAGTTTTACAAGAGCTTGTCGAGGAA
>NZ_MELG01000118.1:26856-28713 GCF_001767535.1 Acinetobacter sp. GWC1_38_13
CATCATAGGCAGGGGAGAGTTTCCATTGCCCATTTTGGGACATCAGAAATGAAAAGTTTTTGCAATGATCATCTCGATTATTGAAGACTACATTGAAAACAGCTCGCTTGAATGCAATTGCTTTTTCGCGAACATCATTGGTGCAAAAGTGTGCAGCGCGAAGAAAGTTACTGTAGTCTAAACTCCCTGGTGATTTAAAATCAGCTCCGGTGAAGGCAGCTAAACTTTGCATAGGGATACGCATACCTTCATGGCGGTCAAATCTTTTTGATGCAAATGCGGTTAATCCATTCGGAAGAGTAAAATATTGAGTATCAGGGGTGTCAATATGACAATGACGCAAACATTCTGCATAGACAGCTTCAATTGCACAAACTTCAGGATGCTCTTGCTGAGCGGGAAATTTGATCAGCCATGCTTCATGTTGATGTGAGCTAACTGTTGAGAATTCGTTGGTGACAGGATCACGGTAGACGAGCGCTTTTGGCCTTGCACCTTGTGGAGATCCACCCATAATTAATAAATGCTGTAAAAATTCTGCACCTTCTCCTTTGAGAACTTCCTGAACTTCTTGAGCGAGTTTAATCAGTGGAATATTTTCAGTTAATGCTAACTCAGGTGCTGAAGGTTCAAAGGATAATGCCCCCATTGCATGTGTATTAATATACGTGAGTCGTTCTAATGGCCCAATCCGTGCTGGATTGAGTCCATTTTTTTTAAATAAGCGATCCATAAGAAGCATGCCCCAACCATCGGGTAGGGCATCATATATAGGACCTGGCAATCCCATTTGATGTGTAGGAAAGTTCGTTCTTAATGAGTCACCTTTTAATGGAAGTAGGTAAGAGGAAAGTTCTAAACCTTTACTGATCGCTTCTGCACTGTATTCAAAGGCGATTAATGGCCGACCTGTGATTGCGGTTGAGGAGACCAGTGTACCCCAAAGCCAATATTCACCCCATCCATTGTAGTAAACATTAAGTTTTTTGAGCATGCACTTATTTCCTTTTGATACGTTGGCGAGCCGTATTGCTCTCATAGCGGAGAATGTCATTTACACTGTTTAAATGAGGTTTGAAGAGTTCCTCTAATTCTTTTAATCGGCCCAATACCATGGCAACGCGTACTAAATTTTCAAATGAAACATTTCGACCAGCTTCCAGATTAGATACTGTATTCACACTAATACCAGCACGTGTAGCGACGTCTGCCTGAGTCATTTCTAGATAAAGTCGTTCTTTGCGAAGCCTTTCACATAATAAAGTAACAACCTCTTCAGGTTTTTTGAATTTTAAATCCATAATATTGGGTCTTATATCTATATATATCTATTAAAACACAAAATAATGGATTTATAAAATAAGCCATTTGATCGGTAAGGAGGGTGCTTAATTGGCCTGATTAGATCTTATTAGATTAAAGAAGTCTAATTAGACATTTACAATCTAATAGAGCCTAACAACCTGCTTTAAGCTCAATCAGTTTCGCCTGTTGTCGCGAGGAACCGGTATTTGCTATCAGGTTAATCTGGAATATCTGGTACAAGTGGTTTGGAGCAATGAGGTCGATGGGCAGCGCTTTGCCTTGCCTGATACCTTAATTTAGTACCGATTCACAATTTATTCATCATATTCTGAAAATATTGCTTCAATTTCATCCCACTGCGGCAATTTATACTTTTTTTATTCACTTCAAATTGTAAATCAATACTGCAAATTCTTGTTTAAATGATCATTAAATTTTGTGCTAACTTGGACAGACATTTTTGGCTAGTGGGACAAACAGTTATTGCTCTTTAAAATGATTAATTTAATCACTCACGCTTGGAAGTCTATATTAAATCATTACAGGAATGAC
>NZ_MELG01000118.1:28790-36022 GCF_001767535.1 Acinetobacter sp. GWC1_38_13
ATCATGAGATACATCAGTAGTTTGAATACCCCAAGTGCTTTTGCATCTTTATACTTGAAAGAGAACTTGATTCGCTCTTCCTCCTCATTCAGGCTAAAATTTTCTGTCCGTAATGCTAAATCCTGTAATGTGCTTTTGAGCTCTGTCTTGCTCTGCTGAGAGAGTTCTAAATGAAGATATTTTTTGGGAAATAGGCTATGAATAAAAGAAAGAAGTTTCTTCAGTTGCCGTTTTTCATTGAGTTCAAAAATTAACTGGGCTGAATTGGGCTGAACTTTTTCAAGATAAATTGAGTAGATCGTATGAAGCTGTTTTTTGTATTTACTTTGTACATTTGCATAACGCTCCTGAACATGTTGAATGACCTTTTTTTCCTCCTGATTGGTTGGCAACATGGTGACCAATGCATTCGGAGTTTTCCTTAAAAAATCTGTGGTAAATAACCTCGATGATTTTTTTTGGTTTACACAGGAGGTTTTCAAATGCTGGGCTCTAGCACGTAATTTTTGCGCGATTTGCAAAGGAATGGCTTCAGGTAACATAAGGTCTTGTTCTTTTTCTACTGCAAGAATGTGATGCAATAATTCAAAAGTCATCTCTGAGTCATGAGCTCCTAGCATCAGTGAATCAGGCGATTTCTGTTGACCTAGTTGAAATTGATGATCATGTTGCCTGTAACGGTCTTTAGTGAGTTGCTCAAATAAAAACTGTTTGATCGCCCGCTGCTGAACAGGATATTTAATAGAATCATCATGTTTCAGAATATTAAAATAGGCTTCTTTAGGAAGCGGGCTGTGCATTTGATTCAGCTGGTAGCTAATTGCTAGATGCATTAAATGCAGATAGCTTGAACAAGTGGTTTCAGGCGTTAGGTGCCCGGCAAAATGAGAAAGCGCATACCAGGTTTGCTGAGTATTTTTGTTTCGCAGCAATGCATAACGGATGCGTAGTTGATCATTTGGCGTATAGTCTGTAAATGCATCAGCAAGCGGTGAGTGTTTTAAAACCAGATAGAGATGATTAAATGCTGAATGACGCAGAGTATGGTAAGTAAAACTGTGTTCTCCAGAAGCAGACTGGATCAATTGTTTCAAGAGAGCATTGACTTCATTTTCGTGAGTTTCTTCTAGGGACTGTTTTAAAAATAGCGGTTGAGTAACTGATTTTCTTTGTTCTTTTAGCAGGCGTTTTCTATTCTGACTATATGTTTTAAATGCATGTAATTCATCGGCTTTAAGTAGATGATGTAAAGGAATCTTGCGGTAAGCTGAGTAGCTTTTTTGATTTTTATTGCGATTGTTGCGAATGGTGAGTATCACAGCATCTGCACCAATAAATAGATCACGTACGAAGATATTCAATGTTTCATTGATCCGTAGTCCGACTCTGAACCCCAGAATAAAAATCAGTTTAAATATATTTTTATCCTGAATTGAAATATCTTGAGTATTTTCGAGCTGCTCTAGCATGCGGTAAAAAATATGGGGCGAGATCAATGCGGTTCTGCAGATTTTTACTTGGATTAAACTATCCAGATCCACAGTGGGCGCGTTAAAAAATAATGTCTGTTTGTGATGAAACTCCTGTAGACGTTTTTGTAAAGTCTCTCTAGTTGTTTCCTTCCTTAATAAAAGCATTTCTCCATACAGATCTTCAAAATCAGCATTTGAAAATGATGAAATATCTTTGTCTTGCGTTGCCTGCAGCCAATGGACTGCAAACTGTGAAAACATGGTCTTCAGAGAACTTTGCTTGAGCGGCTGAAAATCTGCACGTATAAGCTTGCGCTTAAATCGTTGCTGCTGCTGAATAATATGATTGAGAAGGTCCAGTTGAGGTTCCGTTAATTTTGAACGTAGAATGCTCCACAGCAACAAACGCTCTAAGGCAGGAGACAGTTCTCTGGAATATAACCCTATGAGTTGATCTTTATAGTTTTTTGCACGAATGGCTTGACGTATTTCTACAAGAGTTTCTGCTATATCTGATGCGATATTGACTCTAGAGTGGGCCTGATGGTTTTCACAAGTATTCTCAACTTTAATGTTATTGGTGTGCTTTTGTTCAAACTGAACAAAATAAGCTTCTAATTGTTTTTCGAGAGGACTGGAACTGTAAATTTCATTTTTTAAGATACAAATGGACATTTGATCCAGTCCGCTGTTTTTCAGGAACTGTGTATAGTAAAAACCGTATTTTAACAGGTCTTTACAACGTAGCTTTTCCTCGGGGAAGCATTCAATAATACAAGCGTTAATCAGATGTTCTGCATCTTCAATATCCGAAAATAAATCAAACTTTTGATGTTTTAGTCTGTAGATCCAGCATTTCACAATGTCGTGTAGCACAAACGTTTTTGTATAGCTGACTGAAAAATCAGGGTCATTTATACGCTGATTACCGAAATTCCGGTTCGGGATTTCGAGTGTTACCATATGATTTAGGTTTAAAAAACTTTGAAATTTCTTTGTTTTTAAAATAATTTTTAAAAAAAATTGCAATTCGGCATGGTTATAAATGCCATTAAATAATATTGAACTGATCAAACAAAAAGCGAGGGATTGAGTTGGACTGAAGTCATTATGTTCTGTCCAGTGAGCAATCAAATTTTTGGCAAATTGAGTCACCTTTTTGCCATGTTTTAAGGTTTCAATATTTTGTAGTGGCAGAGACCTTTCGTACCTCACGGGGGCGGCAGGCACCGGATAGTGGTGATTCGATGAAAGATTAAAGCGCTTGATATATTTAGCAAATTCTATACGTGCGATTTGGTAGCTTCGGATATTTGACTTACAGTGCTCTAAAAGTCGATCGTCAACTTGTCGAAAAATTTCTGGATAATTTTCGGGTGTGAGTTCTGTGAATTTTTCGCTAAATAATTGCAAAAAAAACTTTTTTTTCTCTCTTTGCTTTTTTAATCGTTTTAGCGAGTGCGGATGTTTGCTCATGCAATAGTCATTCCTGTAAACGTAGACATGCTTTTAAGCGCTAAGATTTCGACCAGCTTGTCTTGTGCTGCTCTAATCTGATCGTAATCTATTGTCTTAAAACCTGAATAGCGGTCAAACAGTTCCTGCATAGCTTCATCATGACCAAAGATGCCATTTATTAGATCTTCATTGCAGTATTGGGCAAAAAAATAGCGAGCGAAATGGCGGGTCCAATTGCGCTGTAATGCTATTTCGGTACAGTATTTTTGAATATCAGAAAGTTCCAGATTTCGGACATATCCTTTCGAATCGTAAAATAAGAGCAAGAGACGTTCACCATCGAAGACCTCTTGGATTGCTTGTACTTGTTCTTGCGTCAAATAGGCTTTTGCGAGCTGCAGAAAATATTTCAAATACTTTAGGTAATGCTGTATTTCATCACGAAGAAAATTATTAAAAGGTAAATAGCGTCCAATGGTGCCTGAATAACGCTGCTCTTTATCTGCAACAGCCATCAATTTGTTGTCAAGGTCAATATAATCTAGACTGGGCGGGAAGGACTCACTCGGCCGTGCTGAAGTTGTCAACATGCAAATATGCCAAAGCCACATCGAATAATGATTTAAAGTCTGAAAGGGATTGAGATTATTCCTAACTTTGTGGTCAAGCTGGTAAAAAAAAGACTGGACGAATGGGAGATTCGGTACTTGCTGACTGCCAAACGTAATAGGGGATTTAAATTCCTCAATATATCCAGTGTCAAGCTGAGGGCAAACCAGATCAAGTGTTTGAATATAAATATCTAAGATATCAATAATTTTCGTTGAGAAATAATGGCATGGAGTGTAGTTATTAACATTTTCTCCAGCGAATAATTTACTTTCTAATTCATATCCTAGTTCATTCAATGTAATGTCACTGATTAAACGAGGAAGATTTTGAGTTGTTAAAGGGAAAGTAAGATCATCACTGATTCTACGTAGATAATCTTGTACATCAGAAGCAATATCAGCTTTATCCCAATTTTTTAACTGAAAGATTCGATCTAAATAAACTTTGGGTAAGGGGATGGTAAAAGAATTACCAATGTTGAGCATATATTCTTTTAATAATGCATCTTTAAATTTCGAATTATCAATACCTTGCTTGAAAAAACAGTTTTCATGACTAAAACGGATTTCTTTACTTCTTGAGCTTAGAAAGAAACGAGTTCTGAATACCAGTAGCTCTTCATAATGCGTGAAACTAAGTACTGAGAATAAAAGCAATGCATGAATTGGAGAGTTTTCTGCCCGTTCTAATAAAATTTGCATAATGTACTGTGCGGTAGGTAAATCGAAGACATGAGGATTTGACTTGCTCATTAATTCATTCTTGTTTTGATGCAGAATTCTGTTTTTGAGATTATTGATCTGAGCTGTAATAGAAGATTGCTCTAGTGGGTTGAATTCAAAATTATGGTCTTCAACTTTTTCTATAGTTTTATCCTCACGTGGTTGTTTTGCTATACCGCGTTCAAAATAAGTCTGATGTGTTTGCTCATCATCGATAGTTATTTTTGATGTTTTCCTAACATCGATTTGAGGAGGCTCCTGGGCGCTTGGATTATTTTGCCTGTGTCTTTTTTGCCGATCTGATTGCGTATGCGCATACGTATAAATAACGCGGATATTTGCCAATTGTCCAATTTGTTTTGCTGTTAATTTTGGAGTAGAACGTTCAAGTAAATTTTTATTCTCTGTTTCAGCTTTATTTAAAAACTCAAGTAGATCCTCCAACTCCATCGGGAGAGCTGGTAAGAAGTTATAAAGCCAATGGTATTCCCTTTTTCTGCAGGCTAAACGAAAACGCATACAAAGATTTGCTACGGTGGCTGCATGTTCTTTGCTATCAAGCAATTCAATACATCTAGTATTGAAAATGGCCCATTTCAGGGCATTAGCTTGATATGCTGAAGGGGTATTAATGACTGCAATAAGATAATGAACCAGAGGATATTCACTGATTGATTTTTCTATAAGTTTTTGATTTATAATATTGTTAAGTTCAATAATTTCAGTAGGTTTAATGAAGTCATTGAGTTTGATTGAATTTTGAAAACTTTCTAGCTTTGCTTCTGCCAGTGCTTGATAGAAGTCTCGAAATGGCTCAAGCTTTAATTCTTGAGTATCTTCTAAGTAACTATATCCGTTCATGATGATATTCCAGCCAGAATTTTTTCTAATGAAAGTGGACCAGCATAATTTGAAATAGAACTTACTGGACTTTGGGATTTAGATAGCCCTGATAATTCTCTTAGATGATTGATAGTTAAAACTTCCTGTCCGAAAACTTCCTGAAGATGTGCGGCTAAGTATTGTTCATTTAGCCAATGCGCGATGATATCTAAGCCATGAATTGAGTGATGTAATCCGGAACACAGTAAGGCCATTACTTCGCTTAAAGCCTGGATTGTGAATTCGTAGGAATTATTTTTCTCATAAGCTCTAAACGTAAATTCATTTTTATTCTTGTTGTAAAAATAGGCATAGATCCAGCTGAAATGACTACTAAAAAAATAGTGACCCAGTGTGTTAGTGGTAATGAGTGGAATGTCGATATTCTGTTTAAAAGCTAAATCAAGATGGTAGTTCTGTTGTTTATCACTCAATTGGAGGAATAAAGCTATCCATATTTGATATGCATGCATACATTTTGGATAACACTTTAAGTGCAGATTTTTTACAGCTACACGGTAATTTTGAATCCCCTTTTTTGATTTTGACATATTTTATTGTCTCGCAGAAAGTTTAGATCAGATCTAAATACTGATAAGTTTTTTTTAAAATTATTCTGTTAAATCAAAGGTTTTTTATTTTCCTTAAAATCTCTAAAATTAAAGTATTTATTGTTTACATTTATATTGTTCAAATACACACTAAAAAATTTGCTTAGTAGTTTCATTAGTAATAACCATCGAAAAATAATAATGTTTTAGGTTGTGTTACTAACTGAATCTCTAAAACTAAAGTCTTTAAGATTCAGTAAATATTAATTATTAGGGAAAAAAAGAAGGATGCCTTTTAGTATCCTTCAGTGATCCCAGTCTGCTAACCAGTTTTAAAAGTATCACATTAAGTTGTTGATAAAAATAGAATAAATATTTATTCTAATTGAGATTATTTTTTAAAAATTAGGCAGATAGCCTAAAAATTGTTTGAGTTCCGAGTCATTTTTAATACAAAAAATTACAATTAAATTTCGGCTGAGGTACATTGTGGCGTACAAGAAGTTTTAATTTAAATAGGTGCCAGTCCTGCTTTTTTTGTTAATATCGATTTAAAAATAAAAATCCTGTTGAAAGTGTATTATATAAATATCTTGTAAATATATAATGTTTATCAGTTTAAATTGGCTTTGTTGAACAAAGCTATTCTAAAAGGTTTCATCAGCAATATCATTTCCAAATGAAGAAACCTGAATCCAAAATCTATCGCACAACGAATTGTCTTATAACCAAGCTTTAATCAAGCGAGGAAATATTTCAATTTGGTTCGATCCCCAGACTCAATGGTATGCTCAGCCACAAGCTAAACATGCAAGAAATCAAACCTATTCTGATACAGCAATTCAGTGCTGTTTGATGATCAAATTTATCTTTCGACTTTTTTGCGTATGGTCACAGGCTTTGTGCAAAGCATTATTCAACTCAGTGAGTTAAATTAGACAGCACCGGATTATTCCACACTTTGCAGACGACAAAAGCAGATTAATATTGCGATCAGCTATCAAAAAAGTCATGAAGGACTACATCTATTAGTAGACTTAACTGGCCTAAAGTTTTTAGGCGAAGGCGAATGGAAACGCAAGAAACATCAGCCTGAATATCGTTGGCAATGGCGTAAAATGCATATTGGTATAGATGCTAAACCTTGCAAATACGAGCTATACAGCTCACAACAAATAATGTAAGTGATTCACAAGTCTTGGGTGATCTGCTAAATCAAATCTCATCTGATGAACTCATTGATTCTGTCTATACCGATGGAGCATATGATACGAAATTGTGCAGACACGTGATTTCAGATCGTCATGCACATGCGGAAATTCCTCCAAGAAAAAATGCAAGGTCATGGAATGATAGGAAATTGGGATCTTTAGAAAAAATGAACTATTGAAAACTGTCAAACCTCTAGGAAGAACGCTTAGCAAAAATGGCCTAGCTATCATCGGTGCAGTTTGGTTGAAACTAAGATGCATTGCATCAAATTATTGGGCGGTAAACTCAGTGCAAGAAGTTTTGATAGTCAGGTCAATGAAATT
>NZ_MELG01000118.1:36131-36281 GCF_001767535.1 Acinetobacter sp. GWC1_38_13
CTTTAAAATCTTTATACAACAAAGCCGATTGACTCTATATCTTCTTAATTTTATTATGCGATTGCGGGCACACATTGCCAGTCGGTTTTAGCAGACCGTTGATCCAGTACGGAAAATAGCTTGTCTATTTTTCGTGGACCTTCTCGTCCC
>NZ_MELG01000119.1:0-7113 GCF_001767535.1 Acinetobacter sp. GWC1_38_13
GTGTATTGGAAGCCACCAAAATGGTGAGTGTCGGTGCACAGGTTTCAGGTCAAGTGAAAAAAATGTACGTGCAATTGGGTGATCAAGTTAAACAAGGTCAGTTGATTGCTCAGATTGATTCGATTCGTCAAGAAAATGATTTAAAAACGGCTGAAGCAAGTATTAAAAATCAACAAGCCCAGCTTGCCGTTCAACAAGCAAATTTGGCAAAAGTTGAAGCTGAATACAAACGCCAACAAGCGATGTATAGCCAAGATGCAACATCACGTGCAGAGCTTGAAACAGCACTAGCAAATTACAAAACAGCTCAGGCACAAATAGCTGCGATTAATGCTCAAATTGAACAATCTCGCTTAACTCTGGCAACAGCGAAAGAAGACCTCGGATATACCCGTATTGTTGCACCTATGAATGGAACTATCGTGGCAATCGTGACTGAAGAAGGTCAAACGGTAAATGCGAATCAAACGGCTCCAACCATTGTAAAACTTGCAACTCTCGACACGATGACCATTAAAGCTCAGATTTCAGAAGCAGATGTGATGAAAGTTGAGAAAGGTCAAACCGTTTATTTCACCACCTTAGGAAATAGCGAGAAAAAACATTATGCGACTTTGCGTCAAGTAGAGCCCGCTCCAGATTCAATCAATACTGAAACTACGAGCACGAACTCTTCTTCATCAAGCTCTGCGGTCTATTACAACGCACTTTTTGACGTACCTAATGAAGATGGCAAACTGCGCATTGATATGACTGCTCAAGTCTATATTGTGTTAGCAGAAGCAAAAAATACATTAACAATCCCAGCAGCTGCGATTCAAGCAAAACGATCTAATACAAAAAATACTGCTAAAACCTCAACCGATAAAACCGAGGGTAATACCAATAAAGAAGTTCAGCGTCCAAAACGTTTGGAGTTAACAGCTGAAGAACAGAATCTAATTGCTCAAGGAAAAGCATCAACAGGAATGGTTCGTGTTTTACAGGCTGATGGTAGCGCTCAACCACAGCAAGTGTTGATCGGACTCAATAACCGTGTAACGGCGCAAGTATTGAAAGGACTCAAACAAGGTGACCAAGTTGTGATTGCAGATGCTTCTGACAACTCAAATGAAGCAGCAAAACGCAGTAACCAACGTGCAATGAGAATGTAATATGACTCAAAATCAAACGCATTCGTCACAGCCGCTACTTGAAGTCAGCAACCTGACTCGGGAATTCCCTGCAGGTGAAGGTACAGTCC
Organism: Acinetobacter sp. GWC1_38_13; assembly: GCF_001767535.1. Lineage (NCBI taxonomy): Bacteria > Pseudomonadati > Pseudomonadota > Gammaproteobacteria > Moraxellales > Moraxellaceae > Acinetobacter > Acinetobacter sp. GWC1_38_13. The sequence continues at coordinate 1,244 of NZ_MELG01000119.1, forward strand.
AAATCCTCAAAGGCATTGATTTAAAAATTTATGCAGGTGAATTGGTTGCCATTGTTGGGCAATCTGGATCAGGTAAATCCACACTCATGAATATTTTAGGGTGTTTAGACAAACCTTGTTCAGGTAGTTATTTGGTCAACGGACGTGAAACACGTCAACTTGAACCTGATGAACTTGCCCAATTACGCCGAGAATATTTTGGTTTTATTTTCCAGCGTTATCACTTACTCGGTGATTTGAGTGCATCTGGTAACGTTGAAGTCCCTGCAATTTATGCAGGTGTCGATAGTCATCTTCGTCAGGAACGTTCGGCTGAATTGCTCTCTGAACTTGGCTTAGAGGAGCGTCTACATCATCGTCCAAGTCAACTTTCAGGTGGTCAACAGCAACGCGTTTCGATCGCACGTGCATTAATGAACGGCGGTGACGTGATTCTTGCCGATGAGCCAACAGGAGCATTGGATAAGAATAGCGGTATTGAAGTCATGCGTATTTTGCGTGAACTCAATGCTAAAGGTCATACCATCATCTTAGTTACACATGATCTCAATGTAGCAAAAAACGCGACCCGTATTATTGAAATCAGTGATGGCAATATTATTTCAGATCGCGCTAATACACCTGAAAATGATGATCCCGATTTAAAACGTCAGACACTACAACGCTCACCGCAAAAGAAAACTTCAGCTTGGCGATCTTTCTTCGATCGCTTAGGCGAAGCGTTCCGTATGGCATTGCTAGCGATGAATGCCCATCGAATGCGTACCTTTTTGACCATGCTCGGGATTATTATCGGAATTGCATCTGTAGTTTCAGTGGTTGCATTGGGTAATGGGTCTCAGAAGCAAATTCTTGAAAATATTAGTAGTCTCGGTACGAATACCATTACTGTGTACCAAGGACGAGGATTTGGTGACAACTCACGAGCCTCACAAACCAAAACACTTGTACCTGCGGACGCAGATGCACTTTCAGAACAACCTTATGTTGATGGAGTCAGTCCTTCTGTTAATACAAGTGTGACCTTACGTTTTAAAGAAACTGAAGCATCTGCAACCGTCAATGGTGTAAGTTCGGATTTCTTCTATGTGCGCGGTATGACTTTTAAATCGGGACAACCTTTTGATAAAGGCAGTGTGACCCAACGCGCACAGGATGTGGTCATTGATACGAATACCGAGAAAACCTTTTTCTCTGATGGTACTAATCCAGTCGGTCAAGTGATCTTATTGGGCAGTGTACCGAGTCGAGTAATTGGTGTCATTGATGCGCAACAAGGTTTCATGGGTAGTTCCGACAGCTTAAATGTATATCTTCCCTATTCAACGGTAATGAGCCGAATGCTTGGTCAGTCTAATGTGCGTAGCATCATCGTGCGCATCAAGGATGAATATTCAAGTAGTGCTGCTGAAAATGCAATCCTGACCTTACTTGAACAACGTCATGGTGCTCAGGATGTGTTTACCCAAAACTCCGATAGTATTCGTGAAACGATCGAGCAAACCACAGCGACAATGACATTGTTAATTTCAGCAATTGCTGTCATTTCACTGGTCGTGGGTGGTATTGGGGTCATGAATATTATGTTGGTTTCAGTCACCGAACGTACCCAAGAAATTGGTGTCCGAATGGCGGTGGGTGCTCGACAAAGTGATATTTTGCAGCAGTTCTTGATCGAAGCGATTTTGGTCTGCTTACTGGGGGGCGTGCTAGGTGTATTGCTTTCACTTGGGATTGGACAAATTATCGGACACTTTGCCAAAGGCATTATTGAGATGAGCTATTCAACGACATCCATTGTTGCAGCCTTTGTATGTTCGAGTCTGATTGGTATCGTTTTTGGTTTCTTACCAGCACGAAATGCGGCGCAACTCGATCCAGTTGCAGCACTAGCAAGAGAATAAGGAATTTGAGTATGTCTTTTCATTTTAAAAAATTAGGATTAGCACTGGCACTCACAGGTTCTTTAGCTGGCTGTTCTGCTGTTGTTAAAACACCATACAACTCGCCATCGGTACAGGTTCCTCAACAGTTCCAATATGATGTGCAAAAGAATAAAAATGTAAATCTGAGCGATCAATGGTGGACTCTCTTTAATGACGCTCAGCTCAATCAGTTGGTTGAACAAGTTCTCGCTAAAAACAGTGATCTTATAGTTGCTGGTATCACACTGAAACAAGCTCGCTTACAAGCTGGCTTAGCTGAAAACCAGCAAGGCATTCGTTCCAGTTCAAGTGTGTCAACAGGTCATAACTATGATCTACGCTCAGGAAATGGCACTGATCGTGGTTTATCAACCAGTGTGGGTGTCAGTTATGAGTTAGATTTATTTGGTAAACTTGCCAATCAAACTGAAGCGAGTCGTTGGGAAGCTCTTGCAAGCGCACAGGACTTACAAGCAACCGCGCAAAGTTTAGTTGCCACCACAGCCAAACTATATTGGCAATTGGGTTATTTAAATGAGCGATATAACACCATCCAACAGAATTTAGCCTCTACACAGAAAATTTATGAATTGGTGCAATCACAATACAAAGCAGGTGCAGTTTCAGGTTTAGATTTAACTCAAGCAGAACAATCGGTTCAAAGCCAAAAAGCCAGTTTGAGTCAGATTGAACAACAACGTGTAGAAACACGTACAGCCATTGCTGTATTGCTACATATGCCTGTACAACAACTGAGTATTCAAGAACCGAAACAGCTCCCAAGAAATGCTCTGCCGAATATCGCTGTGGGGCTACCTGCGGATATTTTGTCGCGTCGCCCAGATTTACAAGCTTCAGAATTACGTCTACGTAAAACACTATCGAATAAGGATGCAACCAAAGCCAGCTACTACCCTTCGATTAATCTCACAGGTAATTTAGGTGCTTCGAGTACATCGCTGACACAACTTTTGAAGAATCCTGCACTCACTTTAGGTGCGAGTTTAAGCCTACCCTTTCTTCAATATAATGATATGAAGAAAGATATTGCGATTAGTGATCTTGAATATGAAAAAGCAATTACTCAATATCGCCAAACGCTATACCAAGCTTTCGCAGATGTAGAAAATGCCTTGTCGAATCGAACTCAACTGAATCAGCAAGTACAACTGCAACAACGCAATGTCGAGTTAGCTAATAAAACTGAGCGACTTACCGAAGTCCGTTATCGAAATGGTGCGATTGCCTTAAAGAATTTACTTGATGCTCAAGAGACTACACGTAATGCACGACTGAGCTTAGTTGAAACCAAACAGAGTCAATACAATGCCTATGTGACTTTGATGCAAGCACTTGGCGGAAGTCCTGTGAAAGAACTGCCTGAGCAATAACACACGAGTTGATATTGTTTACTTTCTTCAAGTTCTCAACTCATTTTGAATGGGCTGAGAATTTTTAATGAGATCTTGATCATCAAAAACAACCTCATAAGAAAGTTGCTGACCTTTGAAATACATCTCGTTGACTTAAAGCTAACGTAAATTATAACGCAAGAGCTCATCAGGCATAAGAGAAGTTAGAATCGATAGTAGAAGCTTTGTATATATCTAGCTTAAGTCTATCTTTATCTGAAGAAATGAAAAATGCTATTTTAGGTTGTAATCCATATTCTGAGAAAGTAGTAAAAAATAATCAAATTAATTGAAGCAAATTAGGAAACCATCTGTTTAATAAGCTTGATCTCAAATTCATATCAAATACTGTTCAATCATAAACTATCTACTTTTTACGGGTAATAACATTAATACATGGAGTAATATGCATAACGTTAATCTGCTGCTATATATTTGGGATAGACAAACTTTAGAAGAGTCGAATAATTGGGCATTTGCATATAAAAAAATTAAGATGCCATTTATTCCTTTCGTTGGCTTAGAAATTGACTTCGCTCTAGAAAGAAACCAAAAAATTAAATCTATTAAATGGAGTATGGATAGCAACTCATTTTCTTGTATTCTAGAAAATGAATTCTCGCGCTACGGCATAGATGATCCTATGTTTGAAGAATGGCTTGAATATTACGAAAATCATGAGTGGTCTATCGAAGGACCATATGCCAAAATTGAATAATTAGACCATAACTGTATTTTGCATCAACTTTGAGATAAGGCTAGAGTTAACATCAAACTCTCAAAAACAAAGCCGCTATAAAGCGGCTTTATCAAATAATTTAGATCTATCTAATTATTCATCATCCATCATGCTTTGGCTCATACCGACAGTATTGAAACCACCATCAACATAAAGGATTTCACCCGTAATACCTGAAGCCCACGGTGAGCAAAGGAATAATGCTGCATTACCCACTTCTTCAATCGTTACATTACGTTGTAATGGAGCGATTTTTTCATTTGCATCCAACATTTTACGGAATGATTTAATACCAGAAGCAGCCAATGTACGGATTGGACCCGCAGAAATCGCATTCACACGAATCCCCTCTTTACCCAAGCTTAGTGCTAAATAACGAACACCCGCTTCTAAAGATGCTTTAGCCATGCCCATCACGTTGTAGTTTGGCATCACACGCTCAGAACCTTGATAAGTCAAAGTCAATAAACAACCCTGACGTGCTTGTAATAAAGGTTTTGCAGCACGCGCCATCGCAACAAAGCTATACGCACTAATGTCATGTGCGATTTTGAAACCATCACGATCTGTCACGTCTGTGAAGTCACCATCTAATGTATGTGCTGGTGCAAAACCGATTGAATGAACAACACCATCTAAACCGTCCCAATGTTTTGCTAACTCAGCAAATGCACCATCAATTTCTGCATCAACAGCTACATCACAAGGGAAAACTAAGCTCGAACCAAACTGTGCTGCAAAATCATCAACACGTTTTTTCAACTTTTCATTTGGATAAGTAAACGCAAGCTCCGCACCTTCACGATGTAATGCAGCAGCGATACCGTATGCAATTGATAATTTGCTTGCAATACCAGCGATTAAAAAACGTTTACCAGCTAAAAGTCCTTGTGACATCTTATTCTCACTCGAAAAATTTTCACCACATCATGCCAACATTCCTTATTTTTCGGAATTGCATAATCCATCTTTTTTACAAACTTGCATAAAAAAAATCGCCCTCAGATGAAGGCGATTTTCTTTTTAAGATAATAATTCGTTAGTCATCACCTTGGATCAGACTCAACAAACGCATAAATGAGTAATACATCCATACCAAAGTTGCTAATAGTGCAATTGCACATAACCATTCAAATGCTTTCGGAGCACGTTGTGCTGCTGCACTTTCAATTAAATCAAAATCTAAAATTAAGTTCAGTGAAGCAATTACCGCAACAAAAGCTGCAAAACCGATACCTAACCAGTTACTTTCAAAGATATAAGGAATACTTGAGCTAAATGCCAAACCCATGATGATCTGAACGACAAATACCAAAGCAATCGCAATAGATGCTGAGATCACCACTGCTTTGAATTTCTCAGTTGCACGAATGATTTGGAATTTATATAAACCAAATAAAACTAATGTCGTCACAAATGTTGCAAGTAAAGCTTGTAACGGAACACCTGGAAATTTCAGTTGGAAAATAAAAGAAATACCACCTAAAAATGCACCTTCAAATAAAGCATAAGGAATTGCTAAAGCAGGTGCTGTATTGGATTTAAATGTTGTAATTAAAGCTAGAACAAAACTGCCAATTGCCCCGACGATTGCCGCTGCATATGCAATCGAAAGATTTGCTGTGAATGCACAATAGAAAAATAGTGCCATTCCGAGAACCGCTGCGATCACAGTCAAAAGAACCGATTTCTGAATCGCTCCTTGAATGGTCATGGGTTCAGCCAAATCACTATAGGTTTCAACACGAGTTAAAATTGGATTATTACTTTGCATATATACGCTCTTTTTATAGT
>NZ_MELG01000119.1:7200-12736 GCF_001767535.1 Acinetobacter sp. GWC1_38_13
TATATTTCAATGGCATCATTATAAAAGATAAGCCATGAGTTATTTATTCATAATAAAAAAATATTCACGGTAATATTTTAATTCAGCAATTGAGTCACGAATATCGTCCATCGCCAAATGTGAGGCATTTTTCTTTAAGCCACTCATAATTTCAGGTCTCCAGCGTTTCGCTAACTCTTTGACTGAAGATACGTCTAAATTACGATAATGGAAGAACTGTTCAAGTTCAGGCATCAGGCGATGTAAGAAACGGCGATCTTGGCAGATTGAGTTACCACACATTGGTGATGATTTTGGATTCACCCATTTTTTTAAGAACTCAAGTGTTTGCTGTTCTGCATCTTGCGCAGACAATTTACTACGGCGTACACGTTCAATTAGACCTGATTGACCATGTTGCTTGGTATTCCATTCATCCATTGCGTTTAGAATCAAATCTGATTGATGAACCACTAAAACAGGACCTTCAGCAAGAATATTAAGATTATCATCAGTAATAATTGTTGCGATTTCAATAATCTTATCGTTATCTGTATCCAGACCTGTCATTTCTAGGTCGATCCAAATTAATCGTGTATCTGGGGTACTGCTCATAGATCGTGATTCTAAAGTGCTTAAAAACATCAATAGTAGCAAATTAATTACTTCTTGGCTGTAATTCTATAGTGGCTTCATGCTATTTTTGCGGTCTTAAATGTATGGATTTTTTGGGACATGAATGGCTTTAATTCGTAAACGTCGCTTAACCGAACAACAGCAACGTCGTATTGAGAAACAGCACAAATCTCGTCAAGACGACATTGACACATCACAAGATTTGGATGGGCTAGTTGTTCAGCATTATGGTCGTCAACTCGAAGTACAAGCACTCTCTGTACCTGATCAACATCCAGAAAAACCAGAAGTTCAAGATGGTGAGCCTGAACCTTTCTGGAAACCAATTGAATTGGATAGTGTTTGGCGTTGCCATACTCGTACCAATCTCGAATTATTGGTCACTGGTGATCGCGTCAAATGGCAAGCAGATCCCAATACAGGTTTAGGGATCATTACTGCGATCTATCCTAGACAATCTCTACTAACTCGCCCAGACCGCTATCATAAGGTTAAGCCTGTGGCAGCAAACATTAGTCTGATTGTGATTGTATTTGCACCATTGCCAGAACCTGCACCAACATTGATTGATCGTTATTTGGTTGCCTGTGCTGATGCCAATATTCCTGCATTATTGGTACTCAACAAATCAGACTTACTCACTGAAAATGATCCTATTCTAAATTTACTCAGTGAATATGAAGCCTTGGGTTATGAAACCATGATCTGCCAATCACAAGGTGATTTGACTGAACTTGCTCAACGCTTGGACAAGGAAACTGTGGCTTTTGTAGGGCAATCAGGTGTTGGTAAAAGCTCATTGATCAATACCATCGTCCCAAATGCAGCACAGAAAACCAATGTAATCTCAGAAAACTCAGCCCTTGGTCAACACACCACGACTTCAACACGTCTGATTAAATTTGGATCAAACGGCGCATTGATTGATTCTCCTGGGATTCGTGAGTTCGGACTATGGCATCTAAATTTAGAAAAAGTTCGCACAGGTTTTCCTGAAATTGAATCACATCTTGGTCTCTGCCAATTTCGTAATTGCACCCATACGCATGAGAAAAATTGTGCATTGAAACAAGCAGTTGATCAAGGTGAAATCCTTCAGCGCCGTCTTGACAGTTATTTACGCCTCATTGATGAAATTCAAGAAGCTCAACAAAAAAGTTAACTTTTCTCGATCATTCCCCCTTGAACTAAGGATTTTGATCACCATAGAGATACGTTATACTCAGGATCAATTTTGATTTTAACTTTAGGTGACTTGTGGAACGCTGGTTAGAGTTTATGGGGAATCACCCCTTCTTATTTGGTGCGCTCGGCGTATTGATCGTGTTGTTCTTTGTTTTAGAAGGACAACGTAATGGTCGTAAAATTTCACCGCAATCACTCGGTATTTTGGTTAAAGCAAAAAATGCCATGCTGATTGACCTTCGTGATGCGAAAGATTTCCGTGATGGTCACATCAGCGGTAGCCGTAACATTCCATATAGCCAAATCACAAGTCATGTAGATGAATTAAAAGCAAGTGATCGTCCATTGGTATTTATCTGTAACTTAGGTCAAGTTGCGGGTGCAGCATTGCAAAAAGTTGCGCATGCAGATAGCTATCGTCTAGATGGTGGTATCAGCAACTGGAAAGCTCAAGGCTTACCCTTAGTTAAAAGTAAAACCAAAGCTTAAGGAGCAATAAGATGACAACTCCAAACGTCACAATTTACTCAACGCTGTCTTGCCCATACTGTGTACGTGCAAAACAATTACTTGAGCGTAAAGGCGTTGCTTTTAAAGAAATTAATCTTTCAAATGAAGCACCTGAAGTTCGTATTGAGTTAATGCAACGTACCAATCACCGTACAGTGCCTCAAATTTTTATCAAAGACCAATTCATTGGCGGTTTTGATCAACTTTATGCTTTAGAGCGTGAAGGTAAACTCGACCAATTATTAGCTTAACTTTAAGGAAAAACAATGAGCGAAGAACAAGTTCAACCACAACTGGCATTAGAACGTATTTATACTAAAGATATTTCTTTTGAGGTTCCTGGCGCGCAAGTATTTACAAAACAATGGCAACCAGAACTCAATATCAATTTATCTTCTGCTGCAGAAAAAATTGACCCAAATCATTACGAAGTATCATTAAAAGTTGTAGTTCAAGCAACAAATGAAAATGAAACGGCGTTTATCGTTGATGTAACTCAATCAGGTATTTTCTTGGTTGATAATGTTGAAGAAGACCGTCTTCCATATATCTTAGGTGCTTACTGCCCAAATATCTTGTTCCCGTTCTTACGTGAATCGGTAAATGATTTAGTAACTAAGGGTAGCTTCCCACAATTGTTACTTACACCAATTAACTTTGATGCAGAATTTGAAGCAAACATGCAACGCTTACAAGCGGATGCCGATGCTCAAGGTCAAGCTTAATCGTTATTGCGATAGCTGTAAAAAAGGACTGAATATCAGTCCTTTTTTTATTACTCAACAATCGTTCTAAAGGTAAGATTAATCCGTGGTGTAAATATTTTTTTGGTTGGCGGTAAACGATGTAACCAATATGTCTGTGTCGTATCTTTCATAACTAATAAACTTCCATGTTCTAAAAACACATCAACTTTTTCTTTGGTTTGTTTATGCTTAAACGCAAATTTACGTTCTGCTCCAAAGCTTAAAGAAGCAATTGCACCATTTTTGATGAGATCGATTTCATCATCACTGTGCCAAGCCATTCCCTCTTCTCCAGAATGGTAAAGATTGAGCAAGCAAGAATTGAATGTTTCACCTGTTAATTTTTCGACTAAGGCTTTTAACTCAATCAGTTCTATAGTCCAAGGCAAAGCATATTTATTAATGTTGGAATAGGTATATTCGAAGCCTCGATCACCATACCAAGCGACTTTTCTTTTAGTTATAATTTTTCGACCAAAAATAATCGCCTGATCGTTTTCCCATGCAATGTTCTTCATAAGCATTTCGAAATAGTGATCTGCTTCTAAACTACTTAAAACTTTACCATAATAATGAACAGTCCCCTCGTAGGGTAAATAGTTCACTGCTGGATCTGCTTCAATATCAAATAATTGCATGAGTCTGCGAGCCCTCCCAACCAATAATCGCTGTTTTACGAACTGTTCCCCACTCATATCCACCGATAGCGCCAGTCGACTGAATCACCCGATGGCAAGGGATTAAAAATGCAATCGGGTTATGGCCAATTGCTGTTCCAACAGCACGAGCTGCTTTGGGATGATCAATCATCTGGGCAAGTTGTCCATAAGTCGAAAGTTGACCCATTGGAATTTTGAGTAAGCTCTGCCAAACTTTTAATTGAAAGGGTGTGCCCTTGAGATGTAATTTAATCATCGGAAGTTGTTCCCAATCCTGACGAAAAAACTTCAGTGCAGCTTCTTGAAACGCGTCAACTTGTTCAATATACATTGCATGAGGAAATTGCTCTTTTAAATGTGCTAATGCTTCAGCTGTATTTTCTACAAATCGAAGTGTACAAATGCCTTTCTGAGTGGATGCAATCAACACCTGACCAAATGGTGTTTCAGAAAACTGATAATGAATCGTTAAATGCTGCCCACCATATTTATACTCAGCAGGTGTCATACCTTCTATTTGAATAAAAAGATCATGTAGTCGACTGGTACTCGATAATCCTGTCGCAAATGTTGCATCAAATACGCTGCCCTGCTGTTGCTTCAGAACCTTCTTTGCATGTTCAATGCTGATATATTGTAAAAATTTCTTCGGACTGGTACCCGCCCACTCAGTAAACAAGCGCTGAAAATGTGCTGGACTAAGATGAATGTGTGCTGCTATTTCATCAAGCTGTGGCTGCCTTTGAAAATTATTCTGTATATAAGCAATCGCTTCTGCAATACGCTGATAATGTTGTTGTGAGGACATAGGATTAGCTCTCATCATTCATCGTTTCACTGTATCAATTTAGAAATTTGATGAAAATCCGAATCATGCTCAGTTTATGTTCTCATTCAATATAAATGAATGCGCATAAAAAAACTGCACGCTTAATACGTACAGTTTTATCACTAAACTACTGGCTCGACTTAACAATACACGCTTAGATTTATTGATCTAAATCCCAATAAATTAATGCATATAATGCTTATGACCTTGATCACGTAAATCTGCAATTTTCTTCGCTTGTTTTTTTGCTTCGTCTAACTTACCTGCTTGAACAAGTACTTTTGCTTTATCAATTTCCACAATAATTTGCTCAAATAATGCTGTTGAAGTCGGAACTTTTTCAGCTGAATGTGAGGCCAACTTATACTGTTTTGAATGGACTGCTGCTGCACGCATATTATTTAAAGCAGCTGTTGCCGCCTGTGGATTTTCAGCCTGATTGAATGCTTTATAGTTTTTACCGAGTGCTTTCATATCATCAGATAAACCACCAGCAAAAACTGGGCTACTCAAACTAAAACATGACAACATAAGTGCAGTGGCTAAAGTTTTTTTAATCATCAGGATGTCCTATCAAAACTGTGGCTATAATTGAGTTCACGTACAGACTGACATCGCACACAGTTGTGCTTATAGGTCAGATGACGACGTAAGTTTAGAATACATAAAAAATGCAACGATTTCGTTGCATTTTAATTAAAAGTAAAATGGTTTTATTTACGACTTCTGTAGTAAAGCATCATGTATTGCTTCTACCAACTGTTGCGAAATCTCTTGCTTTGACGCTTTCTCTAACTCACGCTTTTCCATATGGTATGTCTGAGCGAAAAATACTGTCATTGCATTTTCATCAGAAGCGAAACCAATATCAGGTCGAGACACATCATTACATGCAATCATGTCTAGTTTTTTAGCAACCAATTTACCTGCTGCATATTCTTCGACATTTTGCGTCTCAGCGGCAAAGCCCACCATAAATGGACGCTGTTGTT
>NZ_MELG01000119.1:12748-26674 GCF_001767535.1 Acinetobacter sp. GWC1_38_13
TCGCTACGATATCTGGATTCTTAACCAATGAAACTGCAAGTTCATCTCCAGACTTTTTAATTTTATGTTCCGCAACTTCAGCAACTCGATAATCAGCAACAGCGGCAGTTGCAATAAAAATATCACAACCTTCTTTGAGCTGATTCATACTAACATCAAGCATTTGCATAGCAGATTTCACATTAATTCTATCAACACCATTTGGTGTATCTAAACTGACAGGACCTGCAACTAAAGTGACTTTTGCACCAGCCGCATAACATGCTGCTGCCAAAGAAAAGCCCATTTTTCCTGTACTGTGATTAGAAATATAACGGACAGGATCAATTGCTTCACGCGTTGGACCCGCAGTGATAGTGACACGCTTGCCAGCGAGTAAACCAAATTTCTCAGCAATTGCACGCTGCGCTTTATGAAAATAAGCGGCTACTTGTTTGGCTAAATCTTCAGGTTCAGGCATACGACCTAGACCAACATCTCCACAAGCTTGTTCACCAGCATCAGGCATAATGACATGCACACCATCTTCAACCAGAGTTTGTAGATTGCGTTGCGTTGCTTTTGCTGCCCACATTTGCTGGTTCATAGCAGGTGCAACCCAAACAGGGGCTTTCGTCGCTAAATATAATGTACTGAGCAAATCATCTGCCAAACCATTGGCAAATTTCGCAATCGTGTCACAACTTGCTGGAGCGACTAACACTAAATCAGCCCATCGCGCCAACTCGATGTGTCCCATACCTGCTTCTGCTTCAGGGTTGAGTAGCTCAGTATGTACAGGATTCCCTGACAAGGCTTGAAATGTTAAAGGTGTGATAAATGCTTGTGCGCCATGTGTCATGACCACGCGGACATCGAAACCAAAATCTTTTAAACGGCGTACTAAAATGGCACTTTTATAGGCAGCAATACCACCCGTAACCGCTAATATAATGTTTTTATGTGGAATTACACTTAGATCGAAGCTCACAAACAGTGTACCTTTCTGTTGCAGTGGCGCTCACAATATCATTAAATATCGCCATACCCAAGTGATGCACTTGGAAAAATTATCATCATAAAAAAATTATGTGAATAAAAATGAATCAATCCATAAAACAATCCATTAAAGCATGGCCCGAACAAGAACGACCAAGAGAACGTTTACTCTCGCAAGGACCTCAAAGTTTATCGGATGCTGAACTACTAGCGATTTTTCTCCGCTCTGGCTCAAAACAACACTCAGCTGTTGAACTTTCTCGTATCCTGATTCAGCATTTTGGAGGATTGAACCCAATTTTTGATGCTTCGTTAGAAGACTTGTCCCAATTTAATGGCATCGCGTCAACCAAATATGCGCAACTCATGGCAGTCAAAGAATTAGGACGACGTTATTTGAATAACTATTTTCATCAACAACGACTATGTTTAGATCATTCTTCTTTGGTTTTGGATTATTTACGTTATGAACTTCTAGGTGAAAAACAAGAAGTGTTTGCTGTTCTGTGTTTAGATGCAGAACTGAGGAAGCTTCATTTCAAAAAACTATTTTACGGTTCGCAGCATTCATGTAGCGTTTCATTGAATCAGACCCTACGCTACGCAATTCAACAACAAGCCTGTCAAATCGTCGTTGCACACAACCATCCCTACGGAATAGCCCAACCTTCAAATGAAGACATCTACTTTACTCAACAACTCAAACAAGCTTGTAAATTGGTTGAAATTCATTTGATTGATCACTTTATTATTTCACCTGATGGCTATTTTTCTTTTACTGAACAACAACTACTCAACCCTATTAAAATCAAGCAATCTGATCTTGACAAAGCGCCCATCTAACATGAACATCAACAGATAAAATTAATGATTCAAATAACATGATTGTCCGCGACCAGCCTAGCATTTTTAAAGTTTTATTCTCATGGCGCGGGACGATTTTACCCAAAATTTTACCCTCTTTAGGTTTTGTCATGTTGATCTCTGCAATTATTGGCGGAGTTGAATATATTGACCTATATCGTTTTCCTGAAATTCCATTGGTTGGTTTTACGTTGATCGGCGTTGTACTGTCGATTTTCTTAGGTTTCAAAAATACGGCATGTTATGACCGTTGGTGGGAAGCTCGTAAACTTTGGGGTGTTCTAATTGCGACTTCACGTCATTTTGATCGAGATTGTCGTGTGTTGGCACAAGCCAGACGTGAAAGGATCATTCAAAATGTGATCGTTTTTGCAAATGTGCTACGTGATCGATTACGCCACCAAACAGCCAACCCAACTGAACTGACCGAAACAAGTGGTTTGAGTCAGCAAGCTTTGAATCAGCTTTACCAACAACATAATGCTCCGCAATACACACTCAGCCTTATTCAATGGGAACTATTGCAAGCGCTGAAAGATGGTGAAATTTCCGATGTCATTTATACACAAATGAACCGTCATGTCGCAGCTTTAAGTGAGATGCAAACAGGTTGTGATCGTATTGCCAATACCCCTATTCCTTTTGCTTATTCGGTCTTATTGAACCGAACTGTTTATTTTTTCTGTTTTATGCTGCCATTTAGCTTAGGTTCTTTACTTGGTTTAGTCACACCGCTCTTAGTCGGAATTTTAGCTTATACCTTTTTGGGACTCGATGCGCTGAGCACAGAAATTGAAGAACCTTTTGGAACGCAAAGCAATGACTTACCTTTAGATGCGATGGTACGTTCAATTGAAATTGAACTGCTAAGCACGCTGGGCAGACCTACTCCACCGCCCATACAGGCACATGATCACAACTTATTGTGAGGTAGAATTATTGGAAACGATCCCAAATTCCAATTTGCCCTTCTTTTACTCGTGGCGTATTACCAAGTTTAATCCACGGCATATTTTCCCCATGAAAATCACTGCCTATCGAAACGGCTAAATCAAACTGCTGAATCATTCGATCAACCATTTGACGTGTCGAAGCAGGTTCTATACTTGGAGGTAATTCAACCGCATCTCCTCCCGCCTCGGCAAATAATTCAATTAAATATCTGATATTCGTCGCAGATAAATCATAGCGCGTTGGGTGAGCCAATACAGCAAAACCCTGACTCGCATGTATCACATCGATGGTATCTTTTAAGCCTAATCCTTCAAATTTTACGAAAGCCTTTTTTCCTTCTTTTAGGAAACGGTCAAATGCCTGCTGTGGACGACTAACGATATTTTTCTCTACCAATGTTTTAGCGATATGTGTTCGGGTCACACGATCTGCTTGCCCATCAACCTTCGCAATTACATCTGGATAAATATCAAAATCAATACATTTCTCTAATAAGTCACAGATGACCTTAGCTCGCTCCGCACGGACTTTTTTCTGATTTTCAAGCATAGCTTGGATCGGTGTTTCATCTTGCATATTCAGCGCCACGATATGCACACCATAGCTTTTTTTCGTGTTTGGTCTTGACCACTGACTCGATATTTCAACACCAGAAATAATCTGAATATCATGATCTTGAGCATACTTTCGTGCAGAGCTTAAACCATCCATAGTGTCATGGTCAGTTACAGCCAACATATGGATTTTCAAATCGACAGCAGCCTGTACCAGTTGCTCAGGAGAGAACGTACCATCAGAAATGTGAGTATGTGTATGTAAATCGACACCGAACATGGTTTGTATTATGCTATCTGACCTATTTCATCATCGTACTGTAACATGAAAGCGTTGCTCGACTACCTTCCGCTGATTATCTTCTTCTACTTTTATAAAACGACCGATCCCAAAGATAGTCAACATCCCCTTCTCCAATTGGTGGGTAGCGCAGGAAATACTGATCAAAATCATATCCTTGTTGCAACATGCGCGCTTCTTATTTCAACCTTAGTGGTTTATGGCTGTTTGTTCTTTTTCCAAAAATTCAAACTGGAAAAAATGCAATGGTTTATTGTGGTGATGTCCATTATTTTTGGAGGAATCACTTTAATTTTCAGTGATGTAACTTACATTAAATTGAAAGCTGTCATCATCAATATTGGAATAGGTATCGGGTTCTTAGTCACGCCTTTATTCAATAAAGAACGGATGCCAATTATCCAAAAATTATTAGGTTCGTTACTTGAGTTAAGTCCTCAAGGTTGGATGCGTTTAAACTGGGCTTGGTGTGGGCAATTCTTCTTATTAGCCTCACTACATTTTTTCTTCGGTTTTATCTTTATGCAAGGCAAATATTGGGGCGAGTTCACCGCATTTGGCGATATTATCGTTTCTATCAGTTACCTTGCTGTTATACTGTTTTGCTTAAGAAAGCATTTTAAAACCACAGACTAAATTTAAAGTTATTGAGCTACATCTATGCCCTATTTTGTGCTGACTTGTACTGATCGTGAAGGTACTCTAGAAAAACGTTTAGCAACACGACCTCAACATTTAGAACGTTTACAAAAATTAGATGATGAAGGTCGTCTGATCGCAGCGGGCGCTCATCCTAAAGACCCAAACAATCCTCAAGCAGGATTCTTAGGTAGCACGATTATTGTCGAATTTGATAGTCGTGAAGCTCTCGATGCATGGATCCAAGATGAACCGTTCTTAAAAGAAGGGATATATGCTGATATCGAAGTGAAATTGTTCAACAAAGCTTTTCCAAAAGGGTAAATCATGCAAGTTTCAGTGAGAAGCTTTTTCGCTTTATGTTTACTCAGTTCAATGACTTGGGCTGTTGAACCAACAACGCCATCAGCACCAACAGCGGCTACGCCTACAACACCCGTTACTACACCTGCAACTGTACAACCTAAACCTGCAACAGCAACAACAGGCGGCTCCACAAACAATACAACAACGGCTACAGCGCCTAAGCCGTTGACTGCGGAACAAATTGCAAAAGCCAAACACCAACAAGATGCAAAAGTCAAAGCCATGATTCAAGATCAAGCAACACGCTTGAAACAACTTGAACATGCAAATCTGCAAGCTCTGTCTCAAAACCAAGAATTGCAATTAAAAAATGATAACTTGACTGTACAAGTCCAAGTTCTGCAAAGTGAACGCAGTGCTCAGATGTTTTTATATGGCGCTATGACGATTGCTGTCGGGGTAATTTTAGGTTTCTTTATCGCAAGTTATGTCTATACCAAACGTCGTCGTCAGTGGTAAATATTAATCTTCATGTCACAAACATTAAAACTTCAAACAGCTGAATTAGATTGGGAACTTGTTGATGGTATCGAAGTTCCCATATCTAAACAATTTGGCGATGTCTACTTTTCTAAAGATAACGGTTTACTCGAAACACGCCATGTGTTTTTAAACGGAAATGATCTTAGTACACGGTTATCAGAACTCTCTGACTTTCAGTATTTCTGTGTAGGTGAAACGGGTTTTGGTACAGGACTCAATATTCTTACCCTTTGGCAACTTTGGCAAAGTGTTCGCCCTGATAATCACAGTCATTTACATGTCATCAGTGTTGAAAAATTCCCTCTCAGTAAAGCTGATCTCATACGTGCGCTTAGTGTTTGGGATGAGCTTAAACCTCTTGCAGATAAACTAGTACAACAATACCCATTACCGATTGCAGGTTGTCATCGCCTGAGTTTTCCCGAAGAGCGATTTAGCATCGATCTATGGCTCGGTGATGCGCAGGACATTTTCCCAAGTATCCCAAAAACACAATCAGTCAATGCTTGGTTTCTCGATGGGTTTGCGCCTTCATGTAACCCTGATATGTGGCAAGAAAATGTATTAAATCATATTGTGCGCTTATCCGGGTACGCAACGACCTTTGCATCCTTCAGCGTTGCAGGTGTTCTTAAACGCGGACTAAAACAACACGGGATCCAAATCAGCCGACCTAGAGGCTTTGGTCACAAACGAGAAATGTTAAAAGCCATTTGGCTAGACTGCCCAGATCAGGAAAATCCAGAGGCTGAGCCGCTCCAAGAGCGTCCAGCAGCATTACCTGAAACAACGCAACTAAAGCAGCGACAAATCGCCATTATCGGTGCTGGAATAGCAGGTTTGACCACCGCATGGGCATTTGCTCAACGTGGACATCAAGTGATGATTTACGAGCAAAATGAACCACTTTCAGGTGCTTCTGGTAATCCTCTTGCGTTACTCAATCCCAAGCTGTGTCCAATTGATCAAGCCCATGAACATTTAATGACTCTAAGCTGGCAGCATGCTTTAAACTTTTATTCACGATTTAAAGCATTCCGTGCAATCCAAGTAGAACAGATCGCAATAAAAAATGCCGATGAGCTACTTGGACTAGAACAACAATATCCTGAATCAGTTTTCGGGACAGCTCATTCTTCTCCCAATCAAACACTCGAAACCCACTATCCAAGTTTGATATTGCAGCAAGCTGGCGCAGTTTCTCCTCATGTGTTGCGTGATGAGATTTTAAAACATCCAAATATCAGCATAAAAAAAGCCAAAGTTTCTCGTCTTAGACCAAAAGCAACGCAAACAGAAATTTGGCAAGATCAGGACTTAATTTCGGTAGCAGATCACGTCATCGTATGTTGTGCAAAACAAAGTGCTGCCTTATTTGAAAACTATCCTGTATTGAAGCCTATTCGAGGGCAGGTCAGTTGGGTAAATAACACCATACAGCCTTTGGCCTTGAATCAGGCTTATAGCTATGGTGGTTATTGTATGCAGTTAGATGACTCTCAATTGATTTTAGGTGCATCCTTCTATCCTAACCGTGACGATAGTGATGTTCTTGCTGAAGACCATGTGCATAATTACGAACTTATCCACAGTGTCTTCCCACAATATGCTGAACAACTTCCATCGATCGACATATGGCAAGGTCGTGCTTCTATTCGGGCGCAGAGTTCAGACTATTTCCCTTTGGTTGGGAAAATAGAATCAAACAGTGAAATTTATACTTTTGCAGGTTTAGGTTCTAAAGGATTTTTATTTGCACCATTATGCAGTGAGATTTTAGCTGCATTAGTATTGGGTGAGCTTTGTCCAGCTCCACAATCTTTACTAAGTAAATTGAATCCTTTACGTTTTCAGAAAAAAGTAAAAGTAAAGAAACCGTATTATTCGAAGCAAATGTAGTTTTTATCTTTCAAATAGAAACTTTGATTTATTTTTATGAGTTTGCCAAAACACAAATGTATTTTGGCAAACTTTTTTCATTTACACACCTTCTACAAGAGGTAAACCAGCATCACGTGCTGCACGAGTACCTCCCATCAAAACGACGTATTCACGTGAACTATCTAGACCTTCTAAAAGTTCGGCTGCTCGTGGTGCTTTACTGCCACCACCACATAAAATGTAAATCGGCTGATCCGCTGCAACTTGAGTCAAACTATCCGCAGTTAATTCAGCAATAGGACGATTTACTGCCCCTTTGACATGAGCCTCTGAATACGCTTTGGTATCTCGGACATCCCAGATGATCGCGTCCTCTGGGAACTCAAATGTTGTAATTTCTTGTTTACGGATCATTGCGCACTCCTTTGATGTAAACAACACTTGGCAAATGAAGAAAACACCCTTAGCATCTCAAATATTCTTTCCCTTTGTAAAGGTCTAACCATGCCTTCTTTTGATATTGTTTCTGAATTAGAGTTATTTGAAGTCAATCATGCGGTACAAAACACGCAAAAAGAGATTGGTACACGTTTTGACTTTCGCGGACAAGACGTTTCGATCGAGTTAAATGAGAAAAATAAAGAGATTAAAATCTCGACTGAAAGTGATTTCCAATGTGAACAAGTCTATACCATGCTTGAAAATCATTTCTATAAACGTAAGGTTGATGTACAAGCGCTTGATCCACAAAAAGCCACTGCATCAGGTAAACATGTAGTACAAGTGATCAAACTCAAAGATGGACTTGACTCAGATACTGCAAAAAAAATTAATAAAGCCATTAAAGAAAGTGGTATCAAAGCGCAATCTTCTATCCAAGGAGACAAAATCCGCGTCACTGATAAAAAACGTGACACGTTGCAACAAGTCATGAATTTTTTACGTGAACAACAATTTGGTCTGCCACTGCAATTTAATAATTTCAAAGACTAAGCAATAGGCTCGCTATGGCAAAAGATAACCGTCTTTATACGTTAGTTAAAACCACTTCTAAATTCCCTAAAGGTATCCGTAGTACCTTATGGAGCAAAGCATTTGGTCATGTTGTTCCGATGGTAGGAACAGCGAACATACGCTATTTAGAAGTAGATAAAGATCATGTGACTGTTCGCATTGAAAACCAACGTAATATGCAAAATCATATTAAGGGTGTACACGCCGCAGCTATGGCTTTATTAGCTGAGACAGCAACTGGATTTTTAACAGGTTTACATGTACCTGATGATCGCATTTTATTGATCAAATCTTTACATGTAGATTATTTAAAAGTCGCACAAGGCGGTTTAACTGCAACTGCAACATTATCTGCTGATCAACAAAAGTTCATTGCAAATAATGAAAAAGGCGAGCTACTGATTCCTGTTACGGTCATTGATGATTCTGCAAATGAACCGATCCATTGCCAAATGCTTTGGGCTTGGTTACCCAAACGTAAAAAATAATAACTGATCTAAACTTCTTTTAGATAGTTACTCAGCCCAAGATACAAATACCGTTTTGTTTCTTGGGCTTGATATTATGAAAAAATTTACTTTATTCCCATCATATTTTTGACGACTATCATTACTGCTTGTTCTTCTATTCCATCCAATACGACTCATCTTAACAGCTCGAACCAAACTCTCTCCGATGAGCTATCAGAACAAAATAAGAAAATTGTCGTGGACTTTTATGAAGGTGTTTTTTTGAAACACCAAGTTAAAGCATATGCTGGTCGCTATATTGGCGACCAATATATTCAACATAATCCGAATGTTCCCGATGGCAAAGCACCTTTTGTAAACTTCTTTACGGAGAAATTTAGCAATAATCCAGCAGCAAAAAATGTAATTAAAAAAGCGATTGCTGAAAAAACCTAGTTGTTCTACATGTTCATTCAACTGAAAATGATACAGATCGGGAGCGAGCGATTATTGATATTTTCCGTGTTGAAAATGGGAAAATTGTCGAGCATTGGGATGTGATTCAAAACATCCCAGAGCAAAGTAAAAACAGTAATACCATGTTCTAGCTACAAAGGTATAGCCCAAATAAATTTGGGTTATACCTTTATGAATGAGAAATTGATGTTTCAATAATAGAAATAAGTTGCTGCAGATATTTAGCATCGACTTCATCAAACTGATTGAGTTCATCACTATCAATATCTAGTACACCAACACATTCCGTATTTTGCATAATCGGCAATACGATTTCTGATTTAGACGCTGAGCTACATGCAATATGTCCTGGAAACAACTCAACATCAGGCACGATAATAACTTGTTGTTGTTGCCATGCTGTACCACATACACCACGACCTTTCGCTATACGAGTACAGGCAATTGGTCCCTGAAATGGACCTAATACTAATTCATTTTGCTTAACCAAATAAAAACCAACCCATAACCAACCAAATTGCTGTTTCAGTGCAGCACAAATATTTGCAAGATTAGCAATCAGGTCAGGCTCACCCTCAACAATTGCTTTAATCTGAGGGATAATACTTTGATATTGTTCGGCTTTATCGCCTTGTTGCAAAATGAGCTCTTCAGCCATGCTTAAATCCTAACGAGATAACTCCCTAATCGTATCAAGCAAATACGCTTAAACCGATAGCGTTGCTGTAAATTTCTGTCTAACTTCTTCTGAAATTTGACGTTTATTACCCTTTACATCGACCGCAACAAAAGTAAACACCCCTTCAGTAATTCGCACTGGTTCACGCGAATCATCATGACTGTTCCATACTTCAATTTGAACTTGAACCGAAGTATTACCAACTTTCAAGATTTTCGTATAGCAACTAATCACATTTCCGACTTTCACAGGGACTAAAAAAGTCATCTGATTAATTGCAATCGTTGCACAACGACCTTTACTGAAACGCTCGACGTGAATTGCACCAGCCAAATCCATTTGAGATACAATCCATCCCCCAAAAACATCACCACTCCAGTTAGTATCAGCAGGCATTGCAATCGTTTGCAAAGAAAGCGTGCCTTCAGGATGGTTCAAACGCTCAGTCATATCAAAGATCTCTTGATGTTACTTCAAATGTTGTTGTAGCCATTGCTGAAGTTCAGGTGCACGTAATGCTCCGCTCACTCGAGCAATTTCAGTTGTTTTGTTCATCAGCACTAGAGTTGGAATACTACGTACGTTAAATGCTGCACTCAATCTTGGATTTGCTTCTGTATCAATCTTTGCAAAAATCACATATGGATTTTGGGTTGCAACTTGAGCAAAATGTGGAGCCATCATTTTGCATGGGCCACACCATTCTGCCCACAAATCAATCAATACAGGTAAATCAGTATTAGAAATAAAATTACTGAAATTTTGTTCATTCAATTCAATAGGTTGTTGTGGTAATAATGGCTGATGGCATTTACCACAACTTGGATGCGTACTTAATTTCTCTTCTGGCACACGATTTTTTGCACCACATGAACTACAGACTATAATCATTTACATCACTCCAATATGTTGATGCAAAAATTCTAATTGGGTTGTGACTGCTTTTTCAAACCATGAACCATGATAAATATCAAAATGTTTAATATCCCACTCATGATACGTGACAAATGGCGC
Source organism: Acinetobacter sp. GWC1_38_13 (assembly GCF_001767535.1). Lineage (NCBI taxonomy): Bacteria > Pseudomonadati > Pseudomonadota > Gammaproteobacteria > Moraxellales > Moraxellaceae > Acinetobacter > Acinetobacter sp. GWC1_38_13. The sequence goes on from NZ_MELG01000119.1 coordinate 23,402, forward strand.
AATATTGGTCGCTGCTTCACGACTAGACTGAATTGGAATTAAAGTGTCATTTTTAGCAGCAATGAATAAAACAGGAATATTAATTTTTCGTACAAATTGGATTGGGCGATAACGCATCAAATTAAAAAATACACGTGCTGGAACTTCACCACTCCAATAATAATCAGGATTCACTATTGAATGATATCCAAAGTAGCTATCAGATGTAGGTAAAAAACAAAGCTTGTATTGATCAACAACAGGCAGTGTTTTAGGTGCAAGCCCCATTTTTGAGCCCATATAATCCTGACTTGATCGCTTTAATGCTTCAGGATAGCGTTGCAAAGGATAAAGTTTCGCTGTTTCAGCACCATCAACATACGGAACTTGAACCATGATTGCCTGAATGTTTTTTAGGTCTGTCGCTAAACTTAAAGCATAACCGCCGCTTAATGAGGTTCCCCACAAAATAATACGTCTACTATCAATATATTTACAATTTGATGCATACTGAACTATGGTTTTCCAATCATCTAATTGAGCACTTAAAGAGATCAACTCTCGAGGTTTCCCAGTACTCCCCCCCCAATAACGATAATCAAATAAAATAACAGCATAACCCGCTTGTGCAAAACGCTGCGCATACTGAATTAATTTAAACTGACGTAATCCAGCAAAACCATGCGCCATAATAATAACGGCTGGTTTTATGTTGGATTTCGGTAGATAAAAATCAGCTGCAATCGTTTCATCACCACTAGGAACATACAACGGCTCAACTGTATAGGTGTGCATGCGCGCTCCATTGCGTTATCTTTTGCTTATCATCATGTATTTACTATAGACATTTAAACTCAAGATCAAGCTTAATGCTATGATAGAGCATAAAATGTTTTGTTTATTTTTGGAGTGACAAGATGTCAGAAAATGTTGGTTTTGCAGGTCAAATTGGTCCTGAACATGTTGAGCAAGTCGTCGAAAAAGGCTTCAAATCAATCATCAATAACCGTCCTGATATGGAAGGCGGGCCAGAACAACCTACTAGTGCTCAAATAGAAGAAGCAGCACGTTCAGCAGGTCTTGATTATGTATATCAACCCGTTGTATCAGGTCAAATGACTGAGTTAGATGTTCGTACTTTTGCTAATCATTTTAATGAATTACCAAAACCAGTTTTAATGTTCTGCCGCACAGGTAATCGTTCAAATAACTTATATCAATTAGCTAAACAAATGGATTTATTAGATGATTAAATCTTAAATGATTGGCAAATAAAAAACGGCTCGAAAGCCGTTTTTTATTTAACTATAAATTATTGGCCATCTAAACAATTTGAAGAGACACCATATGGACTTGTCAAGTTTGGTGCAATTCCATTCGCTATATCAACATCACTTGCTAAATAGCTGAGAGAAAAACTTGTTGAGCCACTAATCGATTTACCACTTACAATTGAATCCGCTAACAACTGTACAGTTAAATAGCCTGCATAAATTTTAGGATACTGAATTTTTAAATCAAAACGACCATTTGCATCAGTTGTGTATTTATTATCTGTAGCTGGTGTGCCTTCAGAATTAATAAACGATACAACTTGTACAGTTTGCCCTTCTTTTACAGGTTTTAACTGATTAACTTGCTTACCATCGCTGTTAACAATAATTGATGGTGTAACACATTGAGTAATTTCAGCAGGTAGATATTTATCAGCTTTACCATCTAACGGAGTATTGGTGTCAAAGAATCCATAGAATCCCTTATTGTAAGTTAATGCATTTACACCCATGACTACATCTTGATTTGGTAAAGGCTTACCATCAACATCTGTTACTTGTACAGAAACATTTTGATAATAATAAACGCCACCAGCCGAGTTCTCAATTTGAGTTGGATTATATGCAACTGAAATAGCACCAACAGGTTTAGGAACAATTGAATTTACTATATCAAGTTTATAAGTATAGACTTTCGTTGACTGACCAAAGTTCGCTTCAAATACTAAATCATCAGCTATGAACTGTTCAGCAGTATAAGATGGGGCTCTCTGTGTTTCAGTAAATGATAATGTATAAGTAATCTTTCCATTTGCATCAGTTTGAGAAGCATTAGGCGTGAATTTAACACCATTCAAAGCAGAGTTCTTTACTTTTAAAGAAATAGCTTGATTTGCTAAAGTAGCACCATTTGCATCTACCGCAGTCAATGTTACCGTGGTTTGATCTCCACGGACATTTAAAGATGTTTTAGTTGCATCAAATAAAACAACACTTGTAGTATCTGAGCCAGTGGTTGTATCTGCTCCCGTAACAGCGATTGTTTGTTCTTGATTTAATTTCCCATCATTTGTTGAGACAACGATTTTAAAACCATTCTTAATTAGATCAGACAAAGTTGTAGATGTAGCAGGTGTTTTTAAAACAAAAACAGCATTTCCTGATTCATCAGTTTGTTGCTTAGAAAGTCCTGTATTGATCACATTATCAGTTGGGTCTATGATTGATAAAGTAACTGGTGCATCAGCAACACCACCTTTATTAGTATCTAAGGCACGAACAGTTACTATTAACTGACCGTTTGTCGCTGCAATTGCTAATTTATCTAATTCAATCTTCAAACCAGTTGCTGTAACTGTAGGGGTTACGACTTCACCACCAGTATTCCCACCACCAGACTCACCACTGGAATCATTATCATTTGATCCATAATATCCCCCACCGCCACCACAACTTGCTAATAAAACAGATATCGTAATCGCAGATAATTTTAACTTTAGTTGCTTTTTATTCATTAACATTCCATTTCCCCTATGTTCATTTTGAATGTAATTTTCTTCATTATTAAAAAAAATGGGTAATGAAACCATATTCTAGATTTGGTGTAAATAAAATTTAATTTTGAAAGAAATTTTAGATGAACTAGGTCACATTTTAATTAAGATAATTTTATCGAAAGATAATAATCGTCACTTTTATTTAATTTCTGAGCGAATTTTAAAACCTTTTTTTTACACAACAATTTATAAATCTAACTAACCATTGTCGTAGAGCTTCGCCAGCGATTGCTTTTAAGCTATCCGTCATCAGAGACATGCCTAAAAGGAATAAACCGATACCACCTAGCAACTGGATAATTACATTCAATGCTGAATTCCTTTTTATAATTATGAATTTAAATCAATCATAAATTGAAGTAGGGAGAAAACAATTGAGATTTTGTAGATTGCTTTTAAATTTTCAACCACGCAATAAAAAACACCCCTAACCGTTAGGTTAGGGGTGTTTTAGATTTAAAAGC
>NZ_MELG01000120.1:0-51455 GCF_001767535.1 Acinetobacter sp. GWC1_38_13
CCTAAAAGCCCTTATATTTGATAGAATGTAAGGGCTTTTATGCATTATTCTTTGTCAAAATCTTCAAATTTGTAGTGGGTGTTCAATGGAACCTATGGTGGTTATGGCTGCGCGTGCGGCTCAAACAGTTGGTCAAGAGCTTTTAAAGGCACATCAAAATCGTCATAAACTCGATTTACAAGTTGAAGAAAAAGGCATTGATGGTCCAGTAACACGTGTTGATCGTTATTTGGAACAACTTACAATAGATACACTTCGCAAAAGCTATAAAAATCATAGCTTCCTTGGTGAAGAGTTTGGTATGCAAGAAGGTAAAGGTCACGACGCTGATTGGTGTTGGGTGATTGATCCTTTAGATGGTACTCAAAACTTTATCAATGGTTTCCCTCACTTTTGTATTTCTATCGCTGTACAACACAAAGGCGTGACACAACACGGTGTGATCTATGATCCAGTACGTGATGAGTTATTTTCAGCTAGTCGTGGTCGCGGTGCAGTGATGAATCAACGCCGTATTCGTGCAAATGTCAAAGATACTTTAGATAAAACATTCCTAGCAGTCGGTCATCCTTATCACGCGAAGCGTAATGGTGAAATTGTTTCTTATGCAGAACAACACTTTGCTTCGTTATTGGCAGTCACAAAATCTGGTGCTCAAATTCGTCGTGCAGGTTCAGCCGCTTTAGATTTGGCATATGTTGCTGCGGGTCGTTTTGATGGTTTCTTTGAATTAGGTTTAAAACCATGGGATATCGCTGCAGGCGAATTAATTGTTAAAGAAGCGGGCGGTGTGGTTGTGGATGCTCGTGGTGGTAATGATTCAATGGAAAATGGTCAAGTCATTGCTTGCTCAATGAAAATGTTAAAACCACTAATGCAAGCAGTAGTTCCAGCATGGAGCGAAGCTGCAAAATAAATTTTAGATTAAAAAACCCTCAATAATTTGAGGGTTTTTTATTATGATCTGATCATAATGAAGGAGTTATTTTTATAATTTCATCTTCTTTAATCGGTCAGATACAAATAATAAAGGTGATCCAGTAGAAAAACCTATTAAAAAGGGTGACTTTTAAAATTATTCTGCTATAATCCGCCCACGCACTTAAATTCCAGTTCATTACCTGAACATTCAGTTCTATTCATATTATGCGCACGCTGTCCATAGAGAGGACCACATCTTGCGCCCAAATCGCTTAGCGATTCTTCAGGTTGAGGCAGTAATCAAGCGTGCGTTAGTCCACATCGTCGTTATTCGGATTGCCGCTGAATTTCATATATTTTCAGCTTGAGTCGCTTTGCCGCTTTTTGCCGATGTCTATTTTTTGTATTTATTAAAATGGAGCACCCATTAGGGTGAAACTCTCTATGAGCAAAACTTTTGCCGAATTTTCTTTGCACGAAACCTTACAACAAGCCCTAGAAGGTTTAGGTTTTACTAGTCCAACTCCTGTGCAAGAACAAGCGATTCCAGCTGCGTTAGAAGGAAAAGATCTATTAGTTTCTAGCCAGACTGGTTCTGGTAAGACAGCAGCATTTTTACTCCCAACATTAAACGCTTTAACTGGTCAAGAAACTTTCGTGCCATTTAAAGAGCGCATGAAAGCGATTACCCAACCAAGCATTTTAGTTTTATGCCCAACGCGTGAATTGGCTCAACAAGTAAGCCAAGATGCGATTGCATTTGTACGTCATATGAAAGGTGTTCGTATTGCTGCAATTATGGGTGGTATGCCTTTTGGTAAGCAAATTCAACAGCTTAAAGGCGCGCAAGTTATTGTTGCTACTCCAGGTCGTTTACTTGACTTGGTTAATCGTCGTCAATTGAAACTTGATAAAGTTGAATCTTTAATCGTCGATGAAGCTGACCGTATGCTTGATCTAGGTTTCTCTGAAGATCTAGAAGCAATTGGTGAGTTAGCTGCAAACCGTAATCAAACATTAATGTTCTCTGCTACTTTTGCTGATCGTATTATTCGTCTTGCTGAACGTATGATGAATGATCCACAACGTATCGCAATCGAAACAGGCCACAGTACTAATACTGATGTAACTCAAACATTACATTGGACTGATGGTTTTGAGCATAAGAAAAAATTACTTACACACTGGTTATCTGACGAGTCAGTAGATCAAGCTGTTGTATTTGCAAGCACGCAAGAAGATACAGACATGCTTGCTGAAGAATTGGCTGAAGCAGGCCACTCAGTTGTTGCATTGCATGGTGCTATGCCACAAACAGTTCGTAACCGTCGTTTACGTAGTATTCGTGAAGGTCGTGCAAAAATCTTAGTTGCAACTGATGTTGCGGCACGTGGTTTAGACGTACCAACCATTTCTCACGTAATTAACTTCGGTTTACCGATGAAAAATGAAGACTATGTACACCGTATTGGTCGTACAGGTCGTGCGGGTCGTACAGGTCAGGCGATTACACTTGCGACTTATCGTGAGCGTGGCAAAATCCGTGCTTTAGAAGATTATTTAGATGCACGTTTAAATGTGTCTGAAATTGAAGGTTTAGAGCCATCTCCACCTCCTGCACGTTCAGGTCGTGATGGCGGCGGTCGTGGTCGCGGTGGTCGTGATGGCGGCGGTCGTGGTCGTGGTGGTTTTGGTGGCGGTCGTCGTTTTGAAGGCGAAAGCAATTTCAAACGTCGTGAAGGTGGTGATGATCGTCCACGTCGTAGCTTCGATGATAAACCACGTGGTGAACGTCCATCATTTGGTGGTGAAGATCGTCCACGTCGCGAATTCAATTCTGATCGTCCACGCCGCGAAGGTGGTTTTGATGATCGTCCAAAGCGTACATTTGGTGGTGAAGATCGTCCACGTCGCGAATTCAATTCTGATCGTCCACGCCGCGAAGGTGGTTTTGATGATCGTCCAAAGCGTACATTTGGTGGTGAAGATCGCCCACGTCGTGAATTCAATTCTGATCGTCCACGTCGTGAAGGTGGCTACAACGATAAACCACGTTTTGACTCGAATGATGACAACCGTGGTAATCGTGTAGATTATAAACCACGTCGTGAAGGTAGCTTCGGTGATCGTCCAAAACGTGATTTTGGTGATCGTCCAGCACCTCAACGTGAAGGTGGCTTCGGTGACCGTCCAAAGCGTAGCTTTGGTGGTGAAGATCGTCCAAAACGTACATTCGGTGGTGAAGACCGTCCTAAGCGTAAATTTGGTGAAGATCGTCCAGTACGCGGTACACGTGAAGAAACTTTCGGTGGCGACCGTCGTCGTAAAAACGACTTCTAATCGTTAAAAAACGATAAAATGAAGAAGCCAGTTGAAAAACTGGCTTTTTTATTACTTGATATTCATGTAGAATCTGGAAAAATGTGTTTTAGTTCAAATTTTATATAAAAAATGAATAATATTAAGCAAAATAACAGTTTTGTTGCTCAAGCATGGTCTTTCGTTTGCAATGAAGGGCTACCGTGTCTATTTGTCATTCTCATGTTATGTAATGGATTATTCTTTGCATATGCATTGTTTGATGAAAACAATTCTGACAGTTTTAATGCCAATAATACGATGCATGTTGCGAGTGAATCCGCGTCTAAGAATAACTACATAAATTAAATAATCTTGATACATCCCTTATCAAAATAAAAACAAGTGCTTAATCTTTCAGTGTATAGTATGCGTGCATAAAAAGTGCAGGAATGAATGCCCTTATGAATAATAAAACTCCTCGCGATACTGAAGCCTTAATTGAAGTTAAACACTTGAGCTTTAATCGAGGGGAACGTGTCATTTATGATGATGTTTGTCTCAAAATTCGACGTGGTCAGATTACTGCAATCATGGGGCCGTCAGGTACAGGTAAGACAACATTATTAAGACTCATTGGTGGACAATTAACTCCTGATCGGGGTGAGGTTTTAATCGATGGTAAAAATATAGCAGCAATGTCTCGTCCTGAGCTATTTACAGCTCGTGCGCGTATGGGAATGTTATTTCAAAGTGGTGCGCTGTTTACTGATATGTCGGTATATGAAAATGTTGCATTTCCGATACGAGCTCATACGAAGTTACCTGAACATATCATTGCAGAGCTTGTTGCCTTAAAGCTTGAATCTGTTGGTTTACGCGGTGCAGAACAATTAATGCCATCAGAACTTTCTGGAGGTATGAATCGTCGTGTTGCTTTAGCACGTGCGATTGCACTTGATCCAGAATTGATTATGTATGATGAACCTTTTGCTGGGCAAGACCCGATTGTGAAAGGTGTTTTAACTCGATTAATTCGTTCTTTACGTGAAGCATTAGATTTAACAACGATTATCGTATCGCACGATGTGGCAGAGACCTTATCGATTGCTGATTATATTTATGTTGTTGCTGAAGGTAAAATTCAGGGTGAAGGTACACCTGAACAATTAGAAAATCATGCTTCACCATTTGTGCGCCAATTTTTAACAGGATCAGCTGAAGGACCTGTCGAATATCAATTTACTCATCAAGCTTATTTAGATAACGAGGTTCGTCCATGAATACGATTGCCTGGTTAGGTAGACTCGTTATTGAGCGGGTGAAAGGCATTGGTGCAGCGTCACTAATGTTGATTCAGATTTTATTTTCAATGCCATCCAAAGGCGGATTTCAGCGTTTTATCTACCAAATGTACCGTGTCGGAGTGATGTCATTATTGATTATCTCTGTCTCTGGTTTATTCATTGGTTTGGTACTGGGTTTACAAGGCTATTCGATTTTGGTGAATGTCGGTAGTGAAGCAATGTTAGGGACGATGGTGTCTTTGACATTACTTCGTGAGCTTGCACCTGTAGTCGCTGCATTATTATTTGCAGGACGTGCTGGTTCGGCGCTTACTGCTGAAATCGGTTCGATGAAACAGAGCGAACAGCTTGCCAGTATGGAAATGATTGGTGTTGATCCGTTAAAGCAAATCGTTTCACCACGTTTATGGGCAGGTATTGTAAGTTTACCGATGCTGACTGTCATTTTTGCTGCAATTGGTATTGTCGGTGGAAAATTAGTTGGTGTTGATTTCCTCGGAGTGGACGAAGGTTCATTTTGGGGTGGAATGCAAAGTAGTGTGCAATTTGGACATGATGTTGTTAATGGCATTATCAAAAGCGTAGTGTTCGCATTGATTTGTACATGGGTAGCGGTATATCAAGGTTATGCCTGCGATCCAACTCCAGAAGGTATTGCGACGTCGATGACGAGAACGGTCGTGTATTCTTCACTTTGTGTATTAGGTTTTGATTTCGTGTTGACTGCGGTCATGTTCGGAGGGATTTAATGAAATCACGTACTAGTGAGCTGGCCGTAGGTATTTTTGTCATTATCTTCGGTATCGCTCTATTTTTTCTTGCAATGAAAGTCAGTGGTTTAGTTGGCACAAATTTACGTGATAGCTACAGCATGACAGCGCAGTTTGACAATGTGAATGGTTTAAAACCACGTGCAAAAGTTACGATGAGTGGTGTAACGATTGGTCGTGTTGAATCTATTACATTAGATCCAATCACACGTTTAGCGACTGTGAAATTCGAATTAGATGGTAAGTTAACGAGCTTTAATGCTGAGCAGTTAAAAGAAGTTCAGAAGAATGCACTTGAGGAATTACGCTATAGCTCTGATTATCAACAAGCTGATGCTGCGAAACAAAAAGAAATGGAACAGCAACTGATCGGTAACATGACCTCCATCACGAGTCTGGACGAAGATGCTTATATAATGGTAGCAACCAATGGCTTATTGGGTGAAAAATATTTGAAAGTCGTACCAGGTGGTGGTGTCAACTACTTGAAACGTGGTGACGTCGTTTCAAACACTCAAGGCACAATGGATTTAGAAGATTTAATCAGTAAATTTATTACTGGTGGTGCGGGTAAATCCACATCAAGCTCATCAACAGAAAGTTCAGCTTCTCAACCTGCTACGGATGATGCAGAACCTTCGTTTGTTGAGTAATTCAGGTTAGGAGATTGAAGTGAATACATTATTGAAACAGACACTGACAGCAAGCGTATTATCGACAATGCTTGCGAGTGCCGCTTTTGCAGCGCCAAAAGAGACCCCACCTGATTTCGTAAAACGTGTTGCAGATGGTTTAATTACTCGTTTGAAAGCTGATAAACCGAAGTTGCAAAACAATCCAGCTTTGGTCAGAACGATTATCCGTCAAAATCTTGATCCATATGTAGATTCGCAAGCATTTACTCGTATCGTATTGGGTACTTATGCAAATAACCAATACACGAATGCTGCACAACGTGCTCAATTTGAGAAAAACTTCCGTGAAGTGATTATCGAAAACTATGGTGGTGCTTTCGCGAAATATACTAATGAAAGTTATACAATGCGTCCGTTTAAGTCGACTAACAGCAAAAATCCTGTGGTGACTTTAGACTTTATGCATAATGGTGAGAAGATCCCTGTGTCATTCCAATTAACGGACAAAGGAGATCAATGGAAAGTGCGTAATATCAATGTTTCTGGTATTGATCTAGGCTTACAATTCCGTAACCAGTTTGCTGCTACAGTTCAGCGCAATGGTGGAAATATTGATAAAGCGATTGCGACCTTTAAACCAGATGCTGATGCAGCTGTAAATAAAAAATAAGTAGGTGACGGGTGATTCAATATATCGACCAACAACTCGTCGTTCCTAAGACGATTGATTTTGAAAATGCAGAGCAAGTTTATCAATCAGGTTTAGCATATATTCAGCAACATCAAAGTTTTCCTTTAGTTGTTGACCTTGCTCAGCTTGAAAATGGTAATACTTTATCTTTGGCTGTTTTGGTGCAATGGTTACGTCAAACTCCAGAGAGTAAAGGATTACATTTTAAAAATGTTTCTGAAAAGATGTTAAAGATCATCCAAGCTTGCCATCTACAAGATGACTTGAAGTTAATTTAATTGATTTTGTGGATTAGAAAAAGAGAGCTATTTTAGCTCTCTTTTTTATTGGTATTATTTGGGATAAGCTGAAAAAAGAGCTTCGCAAGTTGGATATTTTTGATGTAGTTTTTTTAAATAAAAGCTTTCGTCATGTTCTAAAAAACCATCTAGTAATCTGATAGATGATTCATTATTACAGCCTTTAATTCTTCTATTCCATGCGGTAAATGGTGCAATAGGAAGATCAATCGATATGGTATTTTCTTTGCAATCTAATAATGCTAAAGAAACAATTTGATATTTTTGGGATGTATTATGATTTGATGGGTATGCTAAGCCCATAATTAAGTCATTCGTTTTTATCGTTTTAATTGGAAAATCACTCATCCATTCTTTAGGTCTTGGTGAAATGATTTTAGATAACAAATTTTTAAATACAAAGTCAGGGTGCTGTAATTTAAATTTAGTATGATTAATTGAATTGATCTTCTGAACAGACTTAACGCGGGCAATAAACACATCATTAGGGGAAAGCGGTGCGCAGGCAAAAGTTGTGGGTATCGAAAGAGTTATGCCTATACAAAGGAATAACCCTTTCATTTTATATCCATTTCTTCCATCTGAAGTAGACCATTGGTAGTACTAAGAAAGCCATTAATATGCCAGCGACGATGAGAAAGCTTAAACTTCCGTGAGCAAATGGTAATTCATCTGTATTCATCCCATAAATACTTGCAATCAGCATAGGTGGTGCAAGCATACTTGGTAAAATAGAGAATCGACGAATCGTGTCATTCTGTTCAGTGTTAATGAACCCAGAAGTGGTATCGAGTAAGAATCGTACTTTTTGGAATAAGAAAGCATCGTGCTCGACCAGTGAGCGTACATCCTCGCTTAATTCTCGAATATCTGCATCATAGATATGACTGCCTAATGCACGCGGGCGAGATAAAAAGGTAAGAACTCGACGCAAATCAATCAAACATAATTGTGCTTTTCCAAGCATATCTTCTTGTTGTGCTAGGCGTGTAATCATGTCATCTAGATCTAAGATCTTTTCACGATGATGATTATTGAGTACTTCTGTGGAGTATCTTTCTAAGTCTTTGTGGATATCTTCTAAGATATCCGCAAGTTCATCAAGCTTTGCTTCTAGTAACCCTAATAAGATCCACGTCGGATCTTTATAGTCCATATCATAGTCATTGCGACGCGCACGGGCACGGAATGCACGGAAAGCGACGAGCTTCTCACCACGCATGGTAAATAAACGATCTTTATGCAAAATAAATGCGACGGTTTGTACCATTGCAAGCATATGTAATGAGTCGTCAGTATCACCATCTACCTGATAATTTTTATTCTTTGTTAAAAAATATGTGCTGATATGCAAAATACCATCATCATCACGGTAAAATCGTGCGGATGAGGAAATGTCTTCAAGTGATTTAAGAGTAGGTAAGTTGCGCTCATAAGCATCAAGTACCCATTGTTGTTCTTCTTGTGATGGAGCGATTAAATCAATCCAAACTAATTCAGGATGCAGATCAAAACTCCCATTGATCGTTGCATCTTCTAGACTACCGCGCTCTGTGGCATAAAAGGCTTCAAGCATGTCTTTTTTCCTCGCGCAGTTTATGAAAGTCAGCGTGTATTTTAGACAAGGATTGAACTAAAAACACTTGCCTAAACGCTATTTTGTCAAAAATCTTGTTTCATAGCCTACTTTATCAGCATGACAGTTATATAAAACGGTTTTAATTGTATGAATTCTATATGTGTTTTTTGCGGTTCTTCTCTCGGTAATGATGTGGTTTATGAACAAATCACTCAAGCAACAGGTCAAATAATTGCTGAACAAGGTTTGACCCTTGTTTATGGTGGTGGTCGTTCTGGCTTAATGGGTGTGGTTGCCAATAGTGCGCTTGAAGCAGGTGGCAAAGTGATTGGTGTTATTCCTGAAGCTTTGGTTGATCGTGAGCTTGCGCATGCTGAACTTAGCGAACTATATGTTGTGAAAGATATGCATGAACGAAAAACCAAGATGGCTGAATTGGCAGATGGTTTTATTGCATTACCTGGCGGTGCAGGGACTTTGGAAGAAATTTTCGAGCAGTGGACATGGAATCAATTAGGGATTCACCAAAAGCCTTGTGCATTTTTAAATATTAATGGCTTTTATGATGATCTGATTAAAATGTTACAAACTTCAGTTGAGCATGGTTTTAGCCAAGCTCGATTTGTAGATACCTTGATTGTGTCTGATAATATTCATGATATTTTAGCGGCATTTCAGAAATATCAACCCGCAGTTCCGAAATGGACGTCTCGCAATGAAATTCAAGCTTGAGGATAACCTTTGAAAACAATCACTGTCGCTGCTGCCATTATCATGAATGACAAAAATGAGTTGTTATTGGTAAGAAAAAAGAACACGCGTGTGTTTATGCAAGTTGGCGGAAAGCTTGAACCCAATGAAGCGCCTGAAATAGCAATTCAGCGCGAAATTTTAGAAGAGATTGGGTCTACTTGTGACATCAAGCAGTATTTGGGGCGATATGAGACAGCAACAGCAAATGAACCTGATCATCAATTAATTAGCCATCTGTTTGTTGTCGAACTCCATCAACAACCTGAAATTGCGGCTGAAATCGCGGAAATGAAATGGATTGATTTACATGAAGAGTCTATTTTGCTTGCACCATTAACTACCGAGGTTGTCATTCCTTGGTGTCTTAAGCAATAACATCATGATTTGCCTGTTTAACACCACCAGCGGCTAAACAGGCTGAGTATATATGTTGGCACCCCAACTGTTTTAATACTAGACTGAGGGCATTGATAGAGCTGCCTGTGGTCACGACATCATCAATAATCAGCACTTTTCTATAAATCAATTGAAGATGTGTTTTAGCGACAAATTGATCTTCTATATTTTCCAGTCGCTCTAAGCGGCTTAAACCTTTTTGAGAATGTTGGGCTAGTCGTTGCACGGGCTGCCATACTGGAATATTCAATACTTTGCTCAGTTCCTTAGCGATTAAAAGTGATTGATTGAAACCTCTTTCCATCAGTCGATCATTTGAAATAGGCATTGGTACGATGGCATGTACTTTTGGCAGCTTAAGTTCCAGTAATAGTCCGCTAAGTAATCGAAGATGATGTAACTGTTGCTCGTATTTAAATTGTTGAATGAGTTGGCTGATCGGATATTCATAATGACAGGCAACAAGTATATCTTGCTGATGTCGTTCGATTTTATGTTTTAACCATGGTAATTGTTGCCAGCAACTTTGACAAACACCATGGTGTGCTCTGACACCAATATCGCATAAGTGACATGCTGTGAAATAATCAGCAACTTGTTGTGCTCCTCGGCTCAATAATTTAAACATAAGCGTATCGAGGTGCTTCAGGTAGCCAGCGTTTTAATAGTCCTTCAGCATGTTGTGGATAATCTTTGAGTAATTGTTCAGCAACATAATGTGCTTGGGTGAGCAAATGGTCATCACGTTCTAAGCGTGCGACACGAAACCCCATATCACCAGTTTGCTTGGTACCTAGTAATTCACCTGGACCACGTATTTCCAAATCTTTTTCAGCGATCACAAAGCCATCGTTGCTTTCACGCAAGATGGAAAGACGTTCTTGTCCATTTTGTGATAGTGGCGTTTTGTAGAGTAGGGCACAAAAACTAGCTGTTGCACCGCGACCAACTCGACCACGTAACTGATGTAATTGAGAAAGTCCAAGTCGTTCCGCATTTTCAATCACCATAATGGATGCATTGGGCACATCGACACCCACTTCAATCACTGTGGTGGCAATCAAAAGTTGTGACTGGTTGTCTTTAAAGGCTTGCATGACAGCTTGCTTTTCATCAGCTTTCATTTTGCCGTGTACTAATCCCACATTTAGATCAGGGAAGCGTTCTTTAATTTCTTGAAAAGTTGCTTCTGCTGCTTGGGCATCCAAGGTTTCAGATTGTTCAACTAAAGTGCAAACCCAGTAGGCTTGTTTACCTTCACGACAGTTGCTGGCGATACGTTGTAAAACCTCTTCTCGACGATCAAGAGGAATCGTGACAGTTTGAATCGGGGTTCGTCCAGGTGGTAGCTCGTCAATGATTGAGGTATCTAAATCACCATAAGCACTCATTGCGAGTGTGCGTGGAATAGGGGTCGCTGTCATCACTAATTGATGTGGTGTAAATTGATCAACGCCTTTATTGCGTAATGCAAGTCGTTGATCTACCCCAAAGCGGTGTTGTTCATCAATAATCACTAAGCCTAACTTCGAGAATTCTACATTGTCTTGGAATAGGGCATGCGTTCCGACAACGAGTTGTGAGTGACCTTCTTTAATTTCCTGCTCTGCTAAAGTTCGTGCTTTACCTTTTTGTTTACCTGAGAGCCAAGCTACTTTTATGCCTAAAGGCTCAAACCAACGTTTGAAATTTAAATAGTGTTGTTCAGCCAAGATTTCGGTGGGTGCCATCAGCGCCACTTGCCATTCAGCTTCTAAAGCATGGCATGCTGCAACGGCTGCAACCAATGTCTTACCTGCACCCACATCTCCTTGAACTAAACGCAGCATGGGTTGTTCTTGCTTCAGATCATGTAGAATTTCTTTAGAAACCCTTTTTTGTGCGTTGGTCATCTGGAAAGGCAGGGCATCTAAAAGGCGCTTTGCTAAAACTTTGCTGCTGCTAAAGCGAGGTGCTGCTATTTGTCGAATATAAGCACGACGTGTAAGTAAGCTGATTTGATGCGCGACCAGTTCTTCAAAAATCAATCGTTGCTGTGCAGGATGTGAGCCTTGATTGAGTTGTACCATATTGGCATCAATCGGTGGTTCGTGAATATAGTGCAGAGCTTCTTTTAATTCGTAGCCATTACTGTATTTGGCGGGCAGTAATTCAGGTAAAGCATCGCTATGATGTTCCAGTGCTTGGCGAACATATTCACGCAACTTAGGTTGTGTTAGACCTTCAGTGCTTGGATATATCGCTGTTAACTGAGTTTTGGGTAATGCGGTATGTTGTTGAATAACTTGTATTTCAGGATGATAAAGTTCTAAGCCTCGTGCACCGATACGCACTTCACCAAAGATTCTTAAACGAGCACCTGGTTTTATACGATCCGTTAAACCTTTATAAATATGATAAAAGCGTAAGGTGACTTTGCCAAAATCATCTTGTAGCAATGCAGCAAAGGATTTCTTTTTTCCTGGTGGGAAATCAATAGATTTAACTTCCCCCTCAAGCAAATAACTACGTCCAACAACCAGCTGATTCATTGGAATAATAGTGCTACGATCTTCATAGTCACGCGGAAGATGAAACAGTAGATCATCCGTGCTAAAAATATGGAGCTTTTCTAGTAGGCTTGCTGCGGCAGCACCAACGCCTTGTAATTGCTGGACTGAAGTCATTTTTTGGTCAAGGATCGGTATGCATATTTTATTTATTGGTTATGGTAAAACATCTCAGCGTGTCGCTAAACATTTATTTGAGCAAGGTCACCACATTAGCACAATTAGCCGTACTGAAAAAACAGATCATTACGCAACACACCATATTCAAGATGCCCATCATCTTGATTTAAGTGAATTTGAACCAATTGATGTGGTGTATGTGATTCTTTCACCAAGTGAAAGTGGAATTGATGCTTATCAACATATCTATGTCGATAGTGTGGAACCAATTGCTAAAGCTTTACAACATCATCCTGTCAAACGGATCATTATCGTCTCTTCAACACGCGTTTATGGTGAAAACTCAGGAGAGCTTGTGGATGATGAGTCTGATATACGTCCAATAGATGAACAAGGTAAGCTATTACGAAAAATGGAGTTATTATGGCAATCCTACTATCCACAACAGGCTGTGATTGTTCGTCCAACAGGTATTTATGGTGTATCCGTTGAGCGTTTAAAAAAGCTTGCCCAGCGTACACAGAGCTATCCGACGATTCACTTTAGTAATCGTATTCATATAAATGATTTAGCTCGATTTTTAGCTTTGTTGGCGACTTTGGAAAGTCCTGAATCAAGTTATATTCTCAGTAATAATAGACCTATAGCGATGCATGAAATTTTGCTTTGGTTTCAGCGAAAATTAGGTTTGACAGCATTGAAATTGGAGTCTGAACAGCACACTGGAAAGCGTATTTATGCGACTCGAATTGCTAAAACTGGTTTTGAATTTGACCATTTGATTTGCTTTAATGACTATGAAGCCGCGCTGTTCGTACATATTAATGAAAAATAATTAGATTAAACTGCGATCATGATTGAAGAGTTGGTATGAATCTTGATAGATACTTACCAACACATTCCGTTAAGGAACTGCCTAAGTTTGCACGTAGTTTACAGTGAGGCGTTGAAGGTTGTATATGAGAAAAATAATTTATTTAATTTTGCTGTTATTTATGGGAACAACAAGCTGGGCTGGTGAGCAGGTTTGGTGTGTGTTTGAGCCATTGAGTTCCAAAGGCGATATCAGCCGTCGTCTGCAAGATATACGTTTGCATGCCATGCAAAGCCAAGTTCAATTAAAATTCAGTTATTTTAAAATTGAAAAAGATGCGATTCAGGCTTTTGAGCAAAATAAATGTACAGGTTTAGTCGCATCAAACTTTAATACCTACCGCTACAACTCATTTATGGGAAGCACTGGTGGAATTGGCTTAATTTCGAATAATCGTGTTGCACGAATGTTTTTGCAACTCATGAATAATTCGAATGTTGCAAAAAGAATGATCAGTTCGAAGTATGAAGTGGTTGGTATGATTCCAATCGGAACGGCATATATGATCATGAATACTCAACAGATCAGTAAAGTATCCCAACTCAAAAACAAGCGCATAGGGATTCTAGAAGATAACCCACCACAACAAGCTTTAGTCCAAAGTGTTGCTGCTAAAGCGACTTATGTTGATTTTTCAAATGCAATTGATTTATTTAAACAACATAAGATTGATATTCTAGCAGCGCCTGCTTATGGAATTTTGCCTTACAATCTCAAGAAAGAGTTTGGTGAAGCAACACAGGTTGTGAATTTCCCAGTTGCTTATTTTGCAAGGAATATTGTGATTAAACCAAAATCATATCCTGCAAATTTTGGGCATCATGTTCGTACATGGTTTGTCAAAAATAGTAATGTATTGGCCGCACAGGCGATTCAATGGGAAAATCACTTGCCTGCTTATTACTGGGCGGATATTTCAGACTTTGAGAAACAAGGTTATGAAGCATTGGTTGCGAAAATCCGTAATCGATATGTTGAACAAGGATACTACGATGCTTTTTTTGTAGAATTGATTAAACGACTTCGATGTATCGATGACCCAAAATATCTTGAATGTCGCAAATGACACAGATAAAAAAGCCAAATCTTAGATTTGGCTTTTTTGTTTCGAGATGAACGTTGAGATTATGATTTCTTACGTTTTAGACGGCGTTTCGCTTGCTGAGAAGCCATTGCTTCCAAGGCGGCAGCTAATTCTTCATCACTAAACGTAGTAATATGTTGCAGCATCTGTAAAGTGGTTTCATCTAGAACCAGCTGAGCACCTGCAGCCATTTCACTAAAGTTATCATCATATTCGATGAAGCCTTGCTCGTTGTTGCGAATATAGTTTTGCTGAGTCAGAACTTTAATAAAGCTTTGGAATAGTGCCTTATCAAAGAATTCTGGCGAATTGAATTCATATAACACCGATAAGCGCTGACCTAATAAGTGGCTTAACTCCTCAACTTGTTTGGTTGAGATATTGCCTGAACCTCGCTGTGTGATCAGTGCCAACGTCATATAATAACGTTCAAGACTTTGTTTTACTGGCATTGCCAAGGTCAGTAATTTTTGGTGCTCTTCACTGTTTGGAGTAGGGCTAAATAAGTTACCGTCATGGTCTTGGAAAATTAAACCAATTTGAACCAAAGCATTTACATAGCTGTCGATATGTTGTTGCAACTCAGAAGCTTGCCACTTCATAAACAATTCAGCTTTTAAGAATGGATACAAAGTACGAATTACATTACTTAAATCTAATTTATTGATCTTTCCGTTGTGTTCCACTAAAGATGCAACAAGTGAAGGTAAAACAAAAGCATGCAAAATGTTATTACGGAAGTAAGTCAACAATACCGCTTGATTGTCTTCAATCGCGATAATATCACCAAGCACATGGTGAACACGTTTGATCAGTTTTAATTTCAAGCCATAGGCAATAATTTCTTTGCCAGATAATGAAGTCACTTGAGTGCGTTCATCATAAGGATGTTGAGTCGCTAAATCACGATAAATATCAAGTTGCTTAGCACAAATTTCTTCATCAAGCGTATGCTTCGGCGTTGCCAATAAGATCAGAGATAATAATGAAACAGGGTTAATGACAACCGCACGGTTAATATTTTCTAAGATTAGATTTGCTGAGCTAGAAACGACTTTCGAAATTTCAGCTGGAATAGGTGCATCATTTTTCTCGATTTGGATATTTTCTGCTTGATGCTGCTTCAAAATATCATCTAAGAAAACAGGCTCACCAAAATTCACATGTACCTTACCAAAAATACGTTCGATTTTGCGTAAGGTTTTTAAGATACCAAAAATAGATTCTGCTTCTTTAGGCTTACCTTGCATCTCGCCAACGTAAGTTGAACCTTCCATCAAGCGTTCGTAACCGATATAGGTTGGCACGAATACAATTGGTTTGGCACGTCCACGTAGATGACCATGAATCGTCATGGCTAACATACCTGTTTTAGGTGGCAATAGGCGTCCCGTTCGTGAACGTCCACCTTCAATAAAGTATTCAATCGGGGTGTTGCGCGACAAAATGCTGTAAAGATATTCTTTAAATACAGATGTATATAGTGCATTACCGCGGAAAGAACGACGAATAAAGAATGCACCACCGCCACGAAGTAATTGACCTACAAATGGAAGATTGAGGTTGTCGCCAGCAGCAATATACGGGATCATCAAGCCACGTTTATAAATCACGTATGACAATAATAAGTAGTCGATATGACTGCGGTGACACGGTGTGTAAATGATTTCATAGTCTTTTGCGAGTTCACGAACTGTACTGAAGTTATGAACTTCGACACCATCGTAAAGTTGTGTCCACAAACGGGTTAATGCCATATCAGCAAAACGAACGGCTGAAGCTGAGTAGTCGGATACGATTTCATTAACGTATCCGATAGCACGTCGTTCAGCTTCGAGCATACTGATTTTGTGTTGAATACTTTCACGACGGATTGCATCTTGAACATCACGAGATTTGACCACTGACTGCATGACGTTACGACGATCCGACAAGTCAGGGCCCAAAACAACTTCACGTTGCTGATCTAAATAAGTATCTAATGAGCTAGCGATATAAGTCGCAGGAGAGAGATTTGGGTGGTTGGTCTTGGCATAATCTACCAACTCTCTCAATGATTGAGGCTCATGGAATTCCAAATAAGACTGGCGACCATGTAAGCCGATATTCATAAGTTGTTTAACAGTACCTGGTGTTGCCCAAGTATCTGAAAATAGTAATTTGAACCAAGAATCTTCTTTATCAGGCGCACGTCCCCATAATACCGTAACAGGCACGAGTTCTATTTCAGTTTCAGGATGTTTTTCGAGGGCTTCAATGAGATGTAAAAGTTTGCTAGGAAAAGTTTGAGTATTAAAGTAATTATTTTCGTTATGATGAAGGAATAATACTGAGTTCTTTTCCTGATATGATCCAAAACTCAATGGGTCTAGTGCAGGTTTCAGATGAAGGCGACGAGTTTCACCATCGACAACAAGCGCATTACTGCGTGAATAGTTTTGTAAAACATAGCATACAATTTTATTTGAATCGGTTGTATCCTGCTCTGTTTTGGTGGATTCTGTAGGAACTTCACCAAGAACATGTGGGGTAACCACAAGGTCAAGTAACTTACTCGAAAGTTGACGATACATTTGACCAAATCCAGTCTTGGACATTACAGACTCCTAAATAATAATCCTGACA
The DNA here is from genome assembly GCF_001767535.1 of Acinetobacter sp. GWC1_38_13. Taxonomy (NCBI): domain Bacteria; kingdom Pseudomonadati; phylum Pseudomonadota; class Gammaproteobacteria; order Moraxellales; family Moraxellaceae; genus Acinetobacter; species Acinetobacter sp. GWC1_38_13. Next base: position 16,902 of record NZ_MELG01000120.1, read on the forward strand.
TATAGCCATGATGAACACGACATTCTGCGATATTCTTACATAAAACGATATGCTATTTTCTGACAAAATATAGCGTATTTGGTAGATTTTATCGTTAAAAATCGTATTTTTAGCGGTTATAAATAAGGATTAATGTGACGGACAAATCATTTTATCCTGAGCATCTTTATTGGAATTTGTGGCACAATCAAAATCATCAACTAATATAACAATTCGTTGATCTCTCCTGATTGATGTTGGAAGGTTATTACATGAATGCTTTGACTCAAGAACTTGTTGAACTTTTGACCTTAGAAAGAATAGAAGATCATATCTTTCGGGGTAACAGCCGCAATTTGGTTGGTAAACGAGTATTCGGTGGACAGGTTCTTGGTCAAGCATTAAGAGCTGCTTCGTATACTACAGATCGTCCTGCACATTCGTTGCATGCTTACTTTTTATATGGTGGGGATGTAAATGCACCCATTATTTATGAAGTTGATCCATTGCGTGATGGAAAAAGTTTTGCAAGTCGTCAAGTGCGAGCAATTCAACATGGGCGTACAATTTTTTCAGCGATGGTATCTTTTGCCAATCCTGAAGAAGGTTTGAACTATCAACATAAAGAGCCTGAGTATCCAGCTCCAGAAGCACTGAAATCAGAAAAAGAACTGAAAGAAAGTATGTTGAATTTCGTGCCTGAAAATGTTCGCGCCAGCTTTATGCGCGAACGTCATGTTGAAATTAAACCAATTCAGCCTATGAATCCGTTTCAACCTCAGCCAGAAGCTCCTTTTTACGCACACTATATTCGTACTCATGATCGAATCCCATCGAACATTGATGAAATTTCACTTCATCAAGCGATTGTTGCGTTTTATTCTGACTTTACCTTGATGACAACAGCATTGCGTCCTCATGGTCTGTCTTGGATTTCCCCAAATCTACAATGTGCCAGTATTGATCATACGATTTATTTCCATCGACCTCTGCGTGCAGATGATTGGATGTTGTATGACATGGAGGCAACGATTAGTGCAAGTTCTCGTGGCTTGAACTTTGGAAAAATGTGGCAAAACGGACAATTAGTCTGTAGTACAGTACAAGAAGGTTTGATTCGGCTCAGAGAAATAGAAACGCAATAATGTGAAATTATTCTGCATGAAATCGTATTAAAGCCATCATTATGATGGCTTTTTTGTCATAAGCTTGTGACAAAAAATTGCTCGATTCTTAGATTTGAGCATGCCATAGTAGCTGTACTGCATTCATTTTTAATACGCACAATGAATTTAAATACCCAAATTTTAATTGCAGCTATCGCGGGAGTAGGGTTAGGACTTTTATTGACTAGCTATCCTCAGGCTGATTTTGCTCAAACAACGTTATATGTTTTAGGTATTTTAAGTAGCATTTTTATTGGTTTGTTAAAGATGTTGCTGATCCCTTTGATATTTAGTTCTATCGTTGTAGGGGTTTCAAATTTACAAGCTGGAGGGGAGTTTGGTCGAGTTTGGAAGATTACCGCCTTGAGTTGTATGACTACTACAACGCTTGCATTGATCTTAGGGATTGGCTGTGCACATCTTTTTGATGTTGGGAAGGGGGTTGATATCACACTTTTTCAGTCAGCAATGCAAAATCATCAAACGCCTGATACGCTTACACCTTCTAGTTTTCTTACCAATTTTATTCAAAATACCTTAATCAATCCTTTTAAAGCATTTAGTGAAGGGAATGTACTCGCTGTTGTGGTTTTTGCACTTTTCTTAGGCGTTGCTCTCGTTAAAGGTGGTGAGCGTTTTAATACAGTTCGTCAACTCAGCCAACAATTCTTTGAAATGATGATGATGCTTGTCAGTTGGGTAATGAAACTCGCGCCACTTGGGATTTTTGCATTATTGGCGAAGTTGATTGCGACTGAGGATTTATCTGTATTAAGTCGTCTTGCTGAGTTTGCATTCGTGGTGACTGGGACAACGATTTTTCATGGCTTGGTGGTTCTACCTACACTGCTTTGGATTTTTGGAAAAATGAATCCTCTGACGTTCTTCAGAGGTGCGCGAGCTGCATTGGTGACGGCATTTGCAACAAGCTCTAGTTCAGCGACCATGCCACTGAGTATGCGTTGCGCACAAGAGAATTTAGGGGTAAGACCGCAAACGGCAGGCTTTGTAATTCCTTTGGGTACGCAGTTAAATATGGACGGTACCGCACTTTATGAGGCTGCAGCTGCACTTTTTATTGCCAATTTAATGGGTTTGGATTTAACCCTAACCCAACAGTTTATTGTCTGTCTCACCGCAATGATTGCATCATTAGGTGCGCCAGGGATTCCAAGTGCGGGCATGGTAACGATGATAATGGTGTTGCAATCAGTTGGTTTACCTGCGGAAGCGATTGCAATTTTACTGCCGATAGATCGGTTGCTGGATACCGTTCGAACGGTAGTTAATGTACAGGGAGATATGATGATCAGTGTGGTTGTCGATCGTTATGCAAAGCAAACGGAAATAGAGCCAAGTTAATCGAGTTGTACGGACATAAAAAAAGCAGGAGAAAACTCCTGCTTTTTCTTTCTCTTCACTTATGCAGCATGTTGTAGTGCACGCTTAGCAGCAGGTGAATTATTTAAATAATTCACAGCATCTTGGGTACTTCCTTCTTTCACAGGATCATACCAAGGCATCAAATAATCAATTTGTTGTGATACTAGCCAGATTGGATTTGGAAGAATTTGATTGTCTTTACGACCAATCTTATACCATTCTAACCATATCCATGGTTTGAATATACTTGGTTTTTTATCTGCAAAACGAGGGTCTTGGCTCATGATGTGAGCAGCACCATCTACCCACAAACCAAGTACCAGAACGATTACCGCAACGCTGAGGTAGTAACGTGCAATATAGCTACCACCTAAATGACGATAAAGATCAAATGCAACGGTACGGTGCTCGATTTCTTCAGAACCATGCCATTTAATTAAATCGATCATCTCAGGATCAGCACCAAGTTCTTCCCAACGTTTGTTGTAGAGTGCGTATTTACCAAGAACACACGTCATGTTCTCAACGGTTGCAATCACACCTAGACGGAATAAATCCCATTGATGATCTAATATTTTAGGAACTTCTTTACCAAAAGGCTTATCAGCTAAAGCTTTGGTAAATAAGAAATCCATGATGCCTAAGTTGCGTTGAATATCGATGTTGCGTTGGTTGAGATATTCTTTATTCGCAGAGGTATGAGCAACAGCATGCATCGCTTCTTGACGAATAAAAGCTTGTACATCTTCTTTTAATTTTTCATCAGTGATTTCGGGAAGTACTTTGTTGTACAAACGGCAAAACCAGAACTCACCAGCAGGCAAAATATTATTAATTTCGTTAATAAAATAGCTAGCAAAAGGTTGATTTGGAATCCAATCTACAGGGGTTTTTCCCAATCAAATTTTACTTTTCGAGGGAGAATTTTATAGTCAATCGAAGAACCAAGAACTTTGTTCTTCACAAATGATAGTAATTTCATCTTTAGTCCTAATCGATAGTGCAATGAACCAACACTAAGCAGTATATGAAAACTACCTAGTGTTTGTGTTTAGCAATTCAGGACAATTAAAAATTATTTTATGCATCAAGTTGCATGAAATGCATAATTTATTCTTTATCGTCAATTTCTGATGCTTCTGGGATTTGATCGAGGTCAAATTCCACCGTTTGATCAAGTGTGTAATTTAAACGACCACCCATAACGCTCGCTAATTCCTCTAGACCAATTCGGTTAAGAGAAGAGAATAGTTGTATTGAGAAGTCGAGCTTCATTTTTTTCAATTGTTGTTTAACGTCGAGCAAGGTTTTATTTGCTGGACCTCGATTCAGTTTATCCGCTTTAGTGAGAAGAATATGAACAAATAAATGACGAGAATGCGCCCATTCCAACATCATTAAATCAAAGTGTTGTAAAGGATGGCGGATATCCATCAATAAAACTAAGCCTTGTAAGCTTTTGCGATGAATCAAATAATTTTCTAGTTCTTTTTGCCAAACAATTTTCATTGCTTCTGGTACAGCGGCATAGCCATAACCAGGTAAGTCTACCAAACGTTGATCAGGGTTACCCAAGCTAAAAAAGTTGATCATTTGGGTACGACCTGGTCTTTTTGAAGCACGTGCCAATTGCTTTTTATTAGTTAAGGCATTAATCGCACTCGATTTTCCCGCATTTGAACGACCTGCAAATGCAATCTCATAGCCTGTATCTTCAACGCACAAAGCAAGTTTTGGTGCACTCATTAAAAATTCAGCTTGGCGTAACCAATTCAAAGACTGTACTGCATAAGCGGTTAATGCAGGATCAGTCTTTTTCTCATAACTGATTTTTTCTTTAGGTGCGAGTCTAGCTTTGGTGTCTTTCGATTTTTCACTACGGTGCATAGAAGCTTACTTTTGAATTTGAATAGCAATAAGCATTATAAAGGATGTATTGGATTCGTGCGAATCTTCATCCTAAATCTAAGCTTTTTGGACCAGTTCTAAGAATGTAATATCTGATCGAGTGGAAGATGGGAGTATGCCGTGTTGAACCACTTCACCCAAAGTATATTGATCTAAGCTATGATAAAAGCTTTCAAGTGCTTGATCGAGAATGCCTTTCAGACCACATTGAGAGCGCAAGACGCAAGGGGGGCTATTGCATTCCACAATTTGCTGATGACCTTGTAAAACACGGACAATTTCACCAAGTCGAAGTGTCCGTGCTGAGGGATTTAATCGAATTCCACCGCCTTTGCCTCGTGTAGTAACAATCCATTGTTGTTTACCCATGAAATGTACAATTTTAACGAGGTGGTTTTGTGAAACATGCAAATCTTTTGCAATATCAGCAATAGTGTAAGGTATCTCGCTCGGGCGAGCGACATACATCAGGATTCTGAGTGCATAATCTGTAAATTTATTGAGTTGCATTGTTTCACTCAATCTATTGCGATAAATAGAAAAGGCTAGTCTATCATAGGCTAGCCTTATACAAAACGCAGCATCAATTAGCTAAGTTTTACACCACCTGTGCCAAATGCTTCGCTATGAATATTTTCAGCAGGAATGCCTCGTGCAACAAGTGCTTTGTGTTGTTCAGCCATAAATGGCATCGGACCACATAAATAATAATCAGCAGTTGTTGGCAATAGTGCTGCATCCATAGATGCTAAATCTAAACGACCAGCTGCTTCATAATCCACACCGAATACATCCCCATCATGTGGAAATTCATACGCCGTAAATGTGCTTAGACGAGGGAATTTAGCTTTAAGATCATGAATATGTTGTTTCATAGCATGAACTTGACTGCTACGACATGCATGTATAAACGTTACTGGTTGTGGCATATCTAAAGTAACCAATTGATTCAGCATAGCAATCATTGGGGTTAAACCTACACCACCACTGATAAATACATTACGTTTTTTACTATCTATCAGATAAAAGTTACCTGTAGGAGCAGAAACTTCGATTTCAGAACCTTCCGCTAAACTATGTAATGTATTTGATACCCAGCCTTCGGCAAGCTCACCTTTCGCATCTTCACGTTTCACTGAAATACGTAAATAATCTGCTTGTGGGCTTGTTGATAAAGTGTATTGGCGAGGTTGTCTCAGATTGAGTTCTGGGACAAAAACACGTACTGAAATATATTGGCCAGCTTCGTAGTTTGGTAAATCACCGCCATCGACAGGTGCTAAATAAAACGACGTAATTTCATCACTTTCAACCACTTTTTTAGCGATTTTAAAATTACGCCATCCTAACCAACTGCCTTTAGTTTGTTGATGTTGGTCGTAGATCGCTTTTTCAGTGCTGATAAACAAATCTGCTAGTTGTCCATAAGCAGCGGCCCATGCCGCAATCAAAGGATCTTCCATTGAGATATTCAGTACTTCACTGATCGAATGTAATAAATTTTCACCCACAATACTGTAATCAGGCGCTTGGATATTGAGGCTGACATGTTTATGAGCGATCAGTTCCACCACAGGCAAAAGCACAGATGGATCTTCAATATTTTCTGCGTACGCTAAAACAGCTCCTGCGAGTGCTTGAGCTTGAGCACCACTGCGTTGATGACCCATGTTAAAGGTTTCTTTGAGTGCAGGATTATTTCCTAACATACGATTATAGAAATAACCTGTTAATGCGACACCATTTTCACGTAAGACAGGAACAGTTGCTTTTACGAGTTCAATTTGCTGTGGAGTCATGAGTGATCTCTCTGGACTATCATTTTATAAGATATATTTAAAATACACCTTATAAAATGTATTTGCAATACATCTTATAATAAAAACCATAAAAAAGATAAGGGATAATTAATTATCCCTTATTTTTGAGATTTTTTTATTTTCCGAATAATGAGCCGAGTAATCCACGCACTATTTTTTGTCCAGTGCTACCACCTAAGCTTCGGGCAGCACTTTTTGCAAATGTACCGACAATGTCTTGTGTGAGCTTTTCACGATCACGTTGCGCTTTTTCTGCCGCTTTTTGTTGCTCTTTGGCAAATCGCTCTTGTTCTTTTGCTTGTTGCTTTGCGAGGGTTTCTTGTTCCTTTACTTGCTGCTTAGCGAGTTCGTCAGCTTGCTTTTGCTGAGACTGTTGTAATACTTTTTTCTGTAAAAGTTCGTAAGCGCTGTCACGATCTAAGGCTTGATCATAAACCCCAGCAACAATACTTTGCCCCATCATCACCTGTCGTTCTTCAGGGGTGATTGGGCTAAAAGAGGAATATGGGGGCATCACCCAACCACGCTCAACAATCTGAGGGGTGCCTTGTTCATCCAAACAACTAATCAAAGCCTCACCTACAGCTAGTTCAGTAATCGCTTGATCAACCTTAAAATCAGGATTGGCTCGGAAAGTGTCGGCTGCGGTTTTGACCGCTTTTTGATCTTTAGGTGTAAAAGCACGTAAAGCATGTTGTACTCGATTCCCGAGTTGACCTAGAACACTTTCTGGTAAATCAAGTGGGTTTTGAGTGATAAAGTAGATTCCTACACCCTTCGAGCGAATTAAACGAACCACTTGTTCAATTTTCTCTTGCAAAGCTGGACTAGCATTGGAAAACAATAAATGTGCTTCATCAAAGAAGAAGACAAGTTTAGGCTTATCCATATCGCCAACTTCGGGTAGTTGCTCAAATAATTCTGAGAGCATCCAAAGCAAGAATGTTGCATAAAGTTTTGGGGTATTCATCAACTTATCTGCAGCGAGAAGGTTGATATAACCATGACCTTGAGTATCTGTTTGAATAAAATCTAGAATATTCAAACTTGGTTCACCAAAAAACTGATCTCCACCTTGATCTGCTAACGCAAGCAGATTGCGTTGTATCGCACCAATACTGGCAGGAGAGAGATTGCCATACTCATTTTTCAGTTCAGCAGCATTTTCACTGACATAAGTTAGCATCGCCTTTAGATCTTTAAAGTCGATGAGGAGAAGGCCTTGATCATCTGCGATTCTAAATACTGCGGACAATACACCTTCTTGTGTATCGTTTAAATTTAGCATCTGCGCTAATAATAAAGGGCCTATTTCAGAAATAGTGGTTCGAATAGGATGTCCTTGTTGGCCAAATAGATCCCAGAAAATAACAGGTGAAGCTGCAAATGGAACAGAATCCAGATGCAGACTTTTAATGCGTTCATCAAATTTGGGGCTGCTTGAACCTGCTTTGGCTAGGCTTGAAACATCACCTTTCGCATCTGCTAGAAAAACAGGGACGCCGATACGAGAAAAACTCTCAGCAAGTACTTTTAGAGTTACTGTTTTTCCTGTACCGGTTGCACCAGCAATCAGACCATGGCGGTTAGCAAATTGAGAATGTAGAACAATATCTTGTGTTGTATCTGTGGTTTTTTTTGCAATTACGATGGGTGTACTCATTCTTCACCTATTATAAGAGTTATTCCAGTTGTTTTAATGCGTTTTGAATATCTTGAATTAAATCCGCAGGATCTTCTAGTCCTATACAGAAACGAACCAATAAACCTTGTTGTAAATGTGTATTTTCCAATGCACGCATCTGTTTTAAATCATAGAGCATCACCAAACTTACAGGGCCACCCCAACTAAAACCAAGTTTGAATAGTTTTAAGTTATCGCAAAATCTACGCACTGCATGCATATCATATCTTGAATCAAAGATTACACTTGCCAAGCCAGCACTCTTGCCTGTGGTGCAAACCTCTTTCCAAAATTGATGTCCAGCTGAATCAGAAAGACTTGGGTGTAAAACTTGAATAAATTGGGGCTGTTGTTTTAGCCAATCTAATAATCTTAGTGTGCTTTGAGATTGCTGTTCATAACGCAGCGACATATGCGCCAAACTACGTTGAATTTGCGCAGTATCATCACCTGAAACAGATATGCCTTGGGTTGCATGCATGCGATAAAGTTTATGATGTAAATGTTGATCGCGCGTTACAACCGAGCCCATGAGGATGTCTCCGCCACCACTTGGATATTTGGTAAGGGCGTGTACTGTTACATCAACCGATAAATGTTCATCAGAGAAATCAAATGCATTAAATGCCAGACCAGCCCCCCAAGTGTTATCGAGGGCGATGAGAAGATTAAATTGCTTGGCTTTTTTGACTAGTTTTTTTAAATCAGGAAATTCTAAACTGACAGAACCAGCAGCTTCGAGCCAAATTAACTTTGCTTTTTCTGAAGGTGTGAAACTATCAATATCAATCGGATTATAAACTTTAACTTGAATGCCATAACGAGTTTGAAGGTTGTTGAGGTGCTCTAAATTTGGACCATAAATATTATCTGCAACCCATACCTCATCGCCTGAATTTAAAAGAGTACTGTTAACTAAATTGATCGCAGATAAACCACTCGGTGCCAGTAAGCTAAACAAACCGCCTTCAATATGCGCGATGTTATCGCCAAGCGTAAATGTTGTTGGTGTGCCATGTGTGCCGTAGCTATAGTCATAGGGATCTGTCCAATGACGATCAAAAAGGTGCGATGTGCTTTTAAAAATAATGGTAGATGCACGATATAGGGGAGGTTGAATAGTTTCTATATATTGAGGGGCTTTTCTTGGTGCGTGAATAAGGTTGGTTTGTGCATTTTGGTGCTTAGTCATGGTGCTAAATCAAATCAATAGATGGATTTAGGTTAAGAGAAAAACAACAATTCTGCTAGTTGTTCAGGTGTTTTGTACACAATCGTTACAGATCAAATAGATTGAATGAAACTGGCTTTATTTTTGCTAAGACTTAGTATCATTCTAACGATAATAGGTTTTAGCGCATGAAGTCGCATTTAAGAGTGCATTATTTTCAGCACATCGCAGGTGAAGGTTTTGGTAGTTGTTACAATTTCTTGAAAGCACATAAAGCAAAAATCACGGCAACAGAGTTTTTTGCTTTGCCTGTCGACCTGCCATTGGAATTGGAAGCATTGCCACATGTAGATGAGGTGGATTTGTTAATTATCATGGGTGGGACGATGAGTGTGAATGATGAAGCAAATTACCCATGGTTAAAATTGGAAAAAAGATGGTTGCGTCGTTATTTGGCATCAGGAAAGCCTGCTATAGGCTTATGTCTCGGTGGGCAGTTAATTGCAAATGCACTTGGTGCTGTGGTTAGCCGTAATCAATATCAAGAGTTGGGGTGGATGGATGTTGGTCGAGCTTCACACATACCTGAAAATTGTTTTCAAATTCCAGAGAAAATTAACATTATGCAATGGCATAGCGAGACCTTTGAAATACCTAGAGGTGGTATCCGTTTAGCAGAAAATGAAGTATGTAGAAATCAACTTTATCAAATTGGACGTAATGTTTTAGGTTTTCAATTTCATCCTGAAATGACGCCACATGCATTGCAATTGTTGATTGAAAATGAAGAAGACATGGCTGTATTTAATGGGGAATTTGTTCAATCAATCGCTGAGCTCAAAAAAACAAACCAAAATAAATTTCAACAAGGCAACGATTTGCTTAATCAAGCAATTGAATATGTTGTAAGCGCTTAAATTGATTTTTTAACGGTAAAAAATAAAAGAAGAATTGCATAAGACTTAAACAATCGCTATAATGGGCGACCCTCAAATGGAGGGCGTTTTCTACGAAGAAAGTAGTTAACGCATTACAGTCGTGGCATCGATCACGACCATAGTGATTTTCACTGCCCTTGACACTTGCCAAAAGGTGAGGTGCGTCATGGGTGATTCTTTATATATTTGGCTTGGAGTTTACTGGTATGTCTAACCAGAGAATTCGTATCCGTTTGAAGTCTTTTGATCATCGTCTGATTGATCAATCTGCTCAAGAGATCGTAGAAACCGCTAAGCGTACTGGCGCACAAGTGTGTGGTCCAATTCCGATGCCTACTCGCATCGAACGCTTCAACGTTCTTACTTCACCACACGTCAATAAAGACGCTCGTGATCAGTACGAAATCCGCACTTATAAGCGTTTGATCGACATCGTTCAACCTACAGATAAAACTGTTGATGCATTGATGAAGTTGGATCTTGCTGCTGGTGTTGATGTTCAGATCGCTTTGGGTTAAGGCTTTCGGTTAATTAACTCTAAGTTAATTAAGCCGCTTTTTTAGAGGTTTATGCACATGGCTATTGGTTTAGTCGGTCGCAAATGTGGTATGACTCGCATCTTTACAGATGCTGGTGTATCTGTACCTGTTACAGTTATCGAAGTCGATCCAAACCGCATTACGCAAATCAAAACACTTGAAACTGATGGTTATCAAGCAATTCAAGTAACTACTGGTGAACGTCGCGAATCGCGCGTAACTAGCGCTCAGAAAGGTCACTTTGCGAAAGCTGGTGTTGCTGCTGGTCGTTTAGTTAAAGAGTTCCGTGTTACTGAAGCCGAGCTTGAAGGTCGTGAAGTTGGTGGTTCTATCGGTGTTGACTTGTTCACAGTTGGTCAAATTGTTGACGTAACTGGTCAGTCTAAAGGTAAAGGCTTCCAAGGTGGTGTTAAGCGTTGGAACTTCCGTACGCAAGATGCTACACATGGTAACTCTGTATCTCACCGTGTTTTAGGTTCTACAGGTCAAAACCAAACACCTGGTCGCGTGTTCAAAGGCAAGAAAATGGCTGGTCACTTAGGTGATGAACGCGTAACAGTTCAAGGTCTTGAAATTGTATCTATTGACGCTGAACGTTCAGTTTTAGTTGTTAAGGGTGCTATTCCTGGTTCAACTGGCGGCGACGTTATCGTGCGTCCTACCATCAAGGCCTGAGGGGAAATACTGTGAATTTAAAAACTGTTTCCGGCTCTGCTGTTGAATTGTCTGAAGTTGCTTTCGGACGTGAATTTAACGAAGCTCTTGTACACCAAGTTGTTACAGCTTACTTAGCTGGTGGTCGTCAAGGTACTCGTGCTCACAAATCACGTGCAGATGTTTCTGGCGGTGGTAAAAAGCCATTCCGTCAAAAAGGTACTGGTCGCGCTCGTGCTGGTTCTATTCGTAGCCCAATCTGGGTAGGTGGTGGTAAAACTTTTGCTGCTCGTCCACAAGATTGGTCTCAAAAAGTTAACCGCAAAATGTACCGCGGTGCAATGCAATGTATCTTAGCTGAACTTGTTCGCCAAGATCGTCTTGTATTAGTTGAAGAGTTTGCTGTTGCGGCTCCAAAAACTAAAGAATTGCTTGCAAAACTTAACGACTTAAATGCAACTCGTGCATTGATCGTTACAGATGCTGTAGATGAGAACTTGTATCTTGCAGCTCGCAACCTCCCACATGTAGATGTGGTGGATGCAACTGCAATTGATCCTGTTAGCTTGATCGCATTCGATAAAGTTGTCATGTCTGTAGCTGCTGCTAAGAAAATTGAGGTAGAACTCGGATGAACAACGAACGTTTATATCAAGTCCTACAAGGACCAGTATTCTCAGAAAAAGCACAAGTTTTAGGTGATACTGCTGGTGTTCAAGTATTTAAAGTTGCATTAAATGCAAACAAGCTTGAAATCAAGAAAGCAGTTGAGCAGCTCTTTGGTGTTGAAGTTGTGAAAGTAAATACAACGATCACTAAAGGTAAAACAAAACGCTTTGGTCGTACATTAGGACGTCGTTCTGATGTTAAAAAAGCATACGTCACCCTGAAAGCTGGCCAAGATGTAGAAATGGCTGACTTGGGCGATACCGCTGAAAACGCAGCGGAGTAAGGACGAAAATTATGCCGATTCAAAAATGTAAGCCAACGTCTCCAGGACGTCGCTTTGTAGAGAAAGTGGTTCATGACCATCTTCACAAAGGCGCACCTTATGCACCGTTGGTTGAAGCTAAAAAACGTACTGGTGGTCGTAACAACAACGGTCACATTACGACTCGTCACGTTGGTGGTGGACACAAACAACACTATCGTCTCGTTGACTTTAAACGTAACAAAGATGGTATTCCAGCGACTGTAGAGCGTATTGAATACGATCCTAACCGTACTGCACACATTGCATTAGTTTTGTATGCTGATGGTGAGCGTCGTTACATCATCGCACCTAAAGGTTTGCGTGCTGGCGATAAAGTACAATCTGGTAACGATGCTCCAATTCGTCCAGGTAACTGCTTACCGCTTCGTAATATGCCTATCGGTTCTACACTTCACAACGTTGAACTTAAAATCGGTAAAGGTGCTCAATTAGCACGTTCTGCTGGTACTTCAGTTCAGTTGTTAGGTCGTGATGGTTCTTACGCAATCGTTCGTTTACGTTCTGGTGAAATGCGTAAAATCCACGTTGAATGTCGTGCTGTAATTGGTGAAGTTTCTAACCAAGAAAGCAACCTTCGTTCATTGGGTAAAGCTGGTGCTTCACGCTGGCGCGGTGTTCGTCCTACTGTTCGTGGTATGGCGATGAACCCGGTTGACCATCCACACGGTGGTGGTGAAGGGCGTAGCAAAGGTATTCAACCTGTAAGTCCATGGGGTCAAAAAGCTAAAGGGTACAAGACACGTACCAATAAGCGTACGACTAAGATGATTATTCGCGACCGTCGCGTCAAGTAAAGGAATCTGAATAATGCCTCGTTCATTAAAAAAAGGTCCATTCGTCGACGCACACTTGTTCGCTAAAGTTGAAGCAGCAATTGCAGCTAACAACCGTAAGCCGATCAAGACTTGGTCACGTCGTTCAATGATCCTTCCAGATTTTGTTGGTTTAACAATTTCTGTTCACAATGGTCGTAACCATGTTCCAGTAATTGTTACTGAGCATATGGTTGGTCATAAGCTTGGTGAATTCGCACCAACTCGTACCTATCGTGGTCACGGTGTTGATAAGAAGTCTAAACGTTAATAGGTGCTATGATGGAAGTAACTGCAAAATTACGCGGTGCCGCTATCTCGGCACAAAAAGCACGTTTAGTTGCTGATTTGATCCGTGGTAAATCGGTTGCGCGCGCGCTAGATATTTTGAACTTCAGCAACAAAAAAGCAGCTGTGCTTGTTAAAAAAGCGCTTGAATCTGCAATTGCAAATGCTGAACACAACAACAGCTTAGATGTTGACGATCTTAAAGTAACTACGATTTACGTTGATGAAGGTATGAGCCTTAAACGTATTTTGCCACGTGCTAAAGGCCGTGCGGATCGTATTACAAAGCGTACTTGTCACATCACCGTTAAGGTAGGGGTTTGATATGGGTCAGAAGGTTCATCCAATCGGTATCCGCCTAGGTGTTGTGAAACGCCATAACGCTAACTGGTATGCGAGTCCGAAACAATACGCTGAATACTTGCTTAAAGATCTTCAAGTTCGTGAGTTTTTAACTAAAAAACTTAAGAATGCGATGGTAAGCAATATTCTTATCGAACGTCCTACAGGCGCTGCTAAAGTAACTATTAGCACTGCTCGTCCTGGTATCGTTATCGGTAAAAAAGGCGAAGATATTGAGAAATTACAGCGCGAACTCACCAACATTATGGGTGTTCCAGCGCAAGTTAGCATCAACGAAATTGATCGCCCAGACTTAGATGCTCGTTTAGTTGCTGAAGCAATCGCTTCTCAATTAGAAAAGCGTGTAATGTTCCGTCGTGCTATGAAGCGTGCGGTTCAAAACACTATGCGTGCTGGCGCGAAAGGTATCAAAGTTGAAGTTTCTGGCCGTTTAGGTGGTGCAGAGATTGCTCGTACTGAATGGTATCGTGAAGGTCGTGTTCCTTTGCATACTCTTCGTGCTGATATCGACTATGCAACTATGCGTGCTGAAACAACTTACGGTACGATCGGTGTTAAAGTTTGGATTTTCCGTGGCGAGATCTTAGGTGGCATGAAACAAGTCATGAACCCTGCTCCTGCTGAAGAGCGTCCAGCTAAACGTGGTCGTGGTCGTGGTGAAGGTCAAGAGCGTCGTGGTCGTCGCGGTGACCGTGCTGCTGACAAGGGAGAATAATCCATGTTGCAACCTAAACGTACCAAATTCCGTAAAGTGCACAAAGGCCGTAACACTGGTCTAGCGCATCGTGGTAGTACAGTATCATTTGGTTCGATTGCGATTAAAGCGACTGAACGTGGTCGTATGACTGCGCGTCAAATCGAAGCTTGCCGTCGTACCATTAGCCGTCGTATTAAACGTGGTGGTAAAATCTTCATCCGTGTGTTCCCGGATAAACCAATTACCGAAAAACCATTAGAAGTTCGTATGGGTAAAGGTAAGGGTAGCGTGGAATACTGGGTTTGCCAGATTCAGCCAGGTAAGATCCTGTACGAAATTGAAGGTGTGAACGATGAATTAGCGCGTGAAGCTTTTGCTTTAGCTGCTGCTAAACTTCCGTTTAAAACCACTATCGTGACTCGGACGGTAATGTAATGAAAACTAAAGATCTACGTGAAAAATCGGTAGAAGAGTTGAAAGCGATGCTTGATGAGCAACAGCTTAACCAATTCCGTCTTCGTATGGCGAAAGCAACTGGTCAGTTGGGCAAATCGCACGAAGTGCAAATTGCTCGTAAGACAATTGCTCGTATCAAGACACTCCTTACCGAAAAACAGGGGAACGGACAATGAGTGAAAAAACAGTCCGCACGTTAACCGGCAAAGTCGTAAGCGACAAAATGGACAAATCTATTGTTGTGCTTATTGAACGCCGCGTTCAACACCCGTTGTATGGCAAATCAATCCGCCGTTCAACTAAATTACACGCTCATGATGAGAACAATGTTGCTAAATTAGGCGACTTGGTAACCATCAAAGAAAGCCGCCCAATTTCTAAAACTAAAGCTTGGACTTTAGTGGAAGTAGTTGAAGCTGCTGCTGAGTAATTAGACGTTCTTGTTGCATCATCGGACAATTTCGAGTACTCTTTGAGCCTTTCGAAATTGTGACCGGTGATGCTCGGTTTTGGAGTAGGGCAATGATTCAAACCGAAAGTATGCTCGACGTAGCAGACAACAGTGGTGCACGCCGCGTACAATGTATTAAAGTACTAGGTGGTTCACATCGTCGTTATGCTTCTGTTGGCGACATTATTAAAGTTACTGTAAAAGAAGCAATCCCACGCGCACGTGTTAAAAAAGGTGACGTGATGAATGCTGTAGTTGTTCGTACAAAATTCGGCATCCGTCGTCCAGATGGTTCAGTTATTCGTTTCGACGATAACGCAGCTGTTATTTTGAATAACAACAAAGCTCCGATTGCTACTCGTATCTTCGGACCAGTGACTCGTGAACTTCGTACTGAACAGTTCATGAAAATCATTTCATTGGCTCCTGAAGTTCTATAAGAGGCAATCATGGCTAAGATTAAAAAAGGCGATCAAGTAATTGTGATCGCAGGTAAAGAAAAAGGCAAACAAGGTGTTGTTTTGTCTGTTTCTGAAGATCGAGTTAAGGTCGAAGGTCTTAACTTGGTGAAGAAGCATCAAAAGCCAAACCGTGTAACAGGCGCTGAAGGCGGTATCGTTACTCAAGAGGCAACGCTTCATATCTCTAACGTGGCAATTTTTAATGCTACAACCCAAAAGGCTGACCGTGTTGGTTACCAAGTGATTGATGGCACGAAAACTCGTGTTTATAAATCAAATGGTGAATCAGTGGCGGCAGCGAAGTAATAGGTTGAAAAGGCAATGGCCAGACTTAAAGCACGTTACAATGACGAACTTAAAGCAAAGTTAAAAGAAGAACTTGGCATTAAGAATGTGATGGAAATTCCACGCATCACAAAAATCACTCTTAACATGGGTGTAGGCGCAGCTGCAACTGATAAGAAATTATTAGATGGTGCTGTTGCTGATATGCAACTCATTGCTGGTCAAAAACCAGTTGTGACACTTGCTCGTAAATCAATCGCTGGTTTCAAAATCCGTGATGGTTGGCCAATTGGTTGTAAAGTTACTTTACGTGGCGACCAAATGTACGAATTCTTGGACCGTTTGATCTCTATCGCGATTCCTCGTATCCGTGACTTCCGTGGTTTTTCTTCAAAATCATTTGATGGTCGTGGTAACTACTCTATGGGTTTAAAAGAGCAAATCGTTTTCCCTGAAATCGATTTTGACAAGATTGATCGTATTCGTGGTTTAGATATCACAATTACGACAACTGCTCGTAGCGATGACGAAGGCCGTGCGCTTATGCGTGCATTCGGCTTCCCGTTCAAATAAGAGGTCGATATGGCTAAGAAAGGTATGATTAATCGCGAATTGAAACGCGAAAAGACAGTTGCTAAATACGCTGCAAAACGTGCTGAATTAAAAGCAACGATTGCAAATGTAAACGCAAGTGACGAAGAACGTTTCGAAGCGATGTTAAAGTTACAAGCATTGCCACGTAATGCATCTCCAGTACGTCTTCGTAACCGCTGTGGTTTAACTGGTCGTCCTCATGGTTACTTCCGTAAGTTCGGTTTAAGCCGTAACAAATTACGTGACACAGTAATGCAGGGTGATGTACCAGGCGTTGTTAAGGCAAGCTGGTAAGGAGCGACTAAATGAGTATGCAAGATACCGTTGCCGACATGTTAACACGTGTTCGTAACGCACAAATGGCGAAGAAACAAGTTGTTTCTATGCCTTCTTCTAAGTTGAAAGTTGCAATTGCAAACGTACTTCAACAAGAAGGTTATATTTCAAATGTAGAAGTTGCTCAAGAAGATGCAAAATCTACTTTGACTATTACGCTAAAATATTTCGAAGGCAAACCAGTTATCGAAACGGTTAAGCGCGTAAGCCGTCCAGGTCTACGTCAATACCGTGGTAAAGATAAACTTCCTAGCGTTAAGCAAGGTTTGGGTATTGCAATTGTTTCTACAAGCAAAGGCATCATGACTGATCGCGCTGCACGTGCTGCGGGTGTTGGTGGTGAAGTTATTGCTTTTGTTTCTTAATAGGTGATTCCTCATGTCTCGTGTGGCTAAAGCCCCAGTAACTGTACCTAATGGTGTAACAGTTACTCAGAACGGCCGGCAGGTCGAAGTGAAAGGCAGCAAAGGTACATTGTCTTTCAACCTGCATGCGCTGGTCGAGCTAAAACAGGAAGAAGGTAAACTTCAACTTGCTCCAGTAAAAGAATCGAAAGATGCTTGGATGCAAGCTGGTACTGCTCGCGCTGTATTGAACAACCTTGTAAAAGGTGTTAGTGAAGGCTTCGAACGTAAACTACAACTTGTTGGTGTAGGTTACAAAGCTGCTGTTAAAGGTAGTGTTGTTAACCTAGCATTAGGTTATTCACACCCGATTGACTACGCTTTACCTGAAGGTGTAACAGCGGAAACTCCAACTGCAACTGAAATCATTTTGAAATCAGCAAACAAGCAGTTGTTAGGTCAAGTGGCAGCGGAAATCCGTGCATACCGTTCTCCTGAACCATATAAAGGTAAAGGTGTTCGTTATTCGGATGAAGTTATTCTTCGTAAAGAAGCTAAGAAGAAATAAGGCGCGAGGTTCTTATGAACGAAAAGAAACAAACCCGTTTGCGTCGTGCGAAAAGCACACGCTTGCACATCCGTGCATTGGGTGCGACTCGTTTGTGTGTAAACCGCACTCCGCGTCACATCTATGCTCAGGTTATTTCAGCAGATGGTGGCAAAGTTTTAGCGCAAGCTTCAACTTTAGATGCATCTTTACGTAGTGGTACTACTGGTAACGTTGAAGCGGCTACTAAAGTAGGTGCTTTGATCGCAGAACGTGCTAAAGCAGCTGGTGTTACTAAAGTTGCATTTGACCGTTCTGGTTTTAAATATCATGGTCGTATCAAAGCCTTGGCTGATGCTGCTCGTGAAGGCGGCTTGGAGTTCTAATCATGGCGAAAGTTGAACAAAACGAAGGTCTCGTTGAAAAGCTGGTTGCCGTTGATCGTGTAGCCAAGGTTGTTAAAGGTGGTCGTATCTTCTCTTTCACAGCATTAACTGTTGTGGGCGATGGTAATGGTCGTGTAGGTTTTGGTCGTGGTAAAGCACGTGAAGTTCCAGCTGCTATTTCTAAAGCACTTGAAGCTGCTCGTCGCAACATGATTACTGTAGACCTTGCTGGTACTACTTTACAACACCCTGTGAATGCTCGTCATGGTGCAAGCCGTGTATACATGCAACCTGCTTCTGAAGGTACTGGCGTAATTGCTGGTGGTGCTATGCGTGCCGTTTTAGAAGCTGCAGGTGTACATAACGTACTTGCTAAATGTTATGGCTCTACTAATGCTGCTAACGTAGTAAACGCAACTTTCAAAGGTTTGCGTGATATGACTTCTCCTGAGAAAGTCGCTGCGAAACGTGGTCTTTCAGTAGAACAAATTCAAGGGTAATCAATCATGAAAACGATTAAAGTTACCCAGACTAAATCTTCTTCGCATCGTTTAAAAAATCATAAACTTTGCCTACAAGGTCTAGGTCTGCGTCGTATTGGTCATACTGTAGAAGTGCAAGATACGCCTTCTAACCGTGGTATGATCAACAAAGTTTACTATATGGTTAGTGTAGAGGAATAAGCCATGACTCTGCGTTTAAATGAACTTTCACCTGCTGAAGGTGCAAAGCGTGAACACCGTCGTTTAGGCCGTGGTATCGGTTCTGGCGTTGGTAAAACTGGTGGTCGTGGTATCAAGGGTCAAAACTCACGTAAAAGTGGTGGTACTCGTCCAGGCTTTGAAGGCGGTCAAACTGCGTTATATCGTCGTTTACCTAAATTCGGTTTCACTAGCCAAATCGCTTTGAAAACTGCTGAAGTGCGTTTGTCTGAGTTGAATAAAGTGGAAGGCGACATCGTTAGCCTTGAAACTTTAAAAGCTGCGAATGTTGTTCGTCGTGACCAGATTCGTGCTCGCATCGTGCTTTCTGGTGAAATCACTCGCGCGTTCACTGTACAAGGTGTTGCGTTGACTAAAGGCGCTAAAGCTGCTGTTGAAGCTGCTGGCGGTAAAGTCGAGGAGTAATCTCGAGTGTCTATGACTCCTAGTTCTACTGGTCATGTTAACATGATGAAAGGCCAGCCATTTCATGTGAAATATCGTGAAATTATCCGCCGATTAATGTTTTTAATTGGCGCGTTATTGGTCTTTCGACTAGGAGCGCATATTCCGTTGCCGGGTATTGATAATGTAGCGCTGGCACGTTTTTTTAAAGCTAATGAAGGTACCTTCTTAGGTTTATTTAACATGTTTTCTGGCGGTGCATTAGAACGCATGTCGATTCTAGCGTTAGGTATCATGCCGTATATTTCTGCTTCGATTATCGTGCAGTTAATGTCGACAGTGATCCCTTCGTTAGAGGCTTTGAAAAAAGAAGGCGAGCAAGGCAAACGCAAGATTAATCAATATACACGTTACGGAACTTTATTCCTTGCACTAGTGCAAGGGGTGGGGATGTGTGCTGGTCTCATTAGTCAGGGTATTACTTTGACTTCGGGATTGGCATTTTATGTTCCAGCGGTAACTTCATTGGTTGCTGGAACAATGTTCTTGATGTGGTTAGGGGAGCAAATTACTGAACGTGGTGTCGGTAATGGTATCTCAATGATCATTTTCGCAGGTATTGTGGCAGGCTTACCAAACTTGGTAATTCAGTCATTTACAACAGTACAAAATGGTCAAGGTAGTTTAATTGGTTTAGCTGTATTTGGATTATTATCTTTAGCAGTTTTAGCTGCGATTGTGTTTATTGAAAAAGCACAACGTCGTATTCCAGTGAACTATGCTCAAAAACAGCAAGGGCGTCGTGTATTTACTGCACAGCAAACACATTTGCCATTGAAAATTAATATGGCAGGTGTAATCCCAGCAATTTTCGCAAGCTCATTGTTATTATTTCCAGCGAGTTTGGGGCAATGGCTAGGTAGTGCTGATCCTAATGCAGGGATTATTAAGCGTAGTCTGCAAGACTTGGCATTGGTGTTATCGCCTGGACAGCCGTTATATTTAATGCTCTTTGGTGCGTTAATTATTTTCTTCTGTTATTTCTATACCGCGCTTGTTTTTAGCCCGAAAGAAGTTTCAGAGAATTTGAAACGTAGCGGAGCGTATGTGCCTGGTATCCGCCCAGGTGAGCAAACGGCTCGTTATTTAGATCATATCCTTAATCGTTTGACGTTTATTGGTGCAATCTACATCACCGTTGTGTGCTTAATGCCGATGGTTTTACAAAGTTCATTTGGTATTCCATTCCATTTGGGTGGAACATCATTGCTTATTGTAGTTGTTGTAGTGATGGATTTTATGGCGCAACTTCAAGCGCATCTAACTTCGCATCAATATGATAATCAAACGTTAATGAGAAAAACGACTGCTCATCCTCAGGGATAAGCGCACTTAGAGGTTTCATCATGAAAGTACAAGCTTCTGTAAAGAAAATCTGTGGTAGCTGTAAAGTTATCCGTCGTAATGGGGTTATTCGCGTGATTTGTAGCGCAGAACCTCGTCATAAGCAGCGTCAAGGTTAATTTAATTAAGACCTGTTGATTTCAGTAGGCTAATTAGGTTATTATCCGCCCCTCAAGATTTTTGTGGGGCGGTTGATTATCTTGACTGCCTTTTTGGAGAAAATTGAATGGCTCGTATTGCCGGTGTAAACATTCCGGATAACAAGCATGCTGTTATCTCTCTCACGTATATTTTTGGTATCGGCCGCCACACTGCTAAGAATATCTTAGCTGCTGTAGGTATCACTGAGACTACAAAAATTCGTGAATTAGATGATGCTCAGCTTGATGCGATTCGTGCAGAAGTTGCTAAGGTTCCGACCGAAGGTGATTTACGTCGCGAAATTTCCATGAACATTAAACGTTTAATGGATTTAGGCTGCTACCGCGGTCTTCGTCATCGTCGCAGCTTGCCTGTTCGCGGACAACGCACCAAAACTAACGCACGTACCCGTAAAGGTCCGCGCAAACCGATTAAAAAGTAAGATTTCTGGAAGCTAAAAGATGGCTAAAGATACTCGCACACGCAAGAAGGTCACTCGTACCGTCTCTGAAGGTGTTGCACACATTCACGCGTCTTTTAATAACACCATTGTAACGATTACCGATCGTCAAGGTAATGCATTGGCTTGGGCTACCTCAGGTGGACAAGGCTTCCGTGGTTCACGTAAATCAACTCCGTTCGCTGCTCAGGTAGCTGCTGAAGTTGCTGGTAAAGCAGCTTTAGATTACGGTTTGAAAAACCTAGACGTCCTTGTAAAAGGTCCTGGTCCAGGTCGTGAGTCTGCGGTTCGTGCATTAGGCGCAGTGGGTTATAAGATTAACAGCATTACCGATGTGACTCCAATTCCTCACAACGGTTGCCGTCCACCTAAAAAACGTCGCGTGTAAGGAGAAACATTCATGGCTCGTTATATTGGTCCAAAATGCAAACTCTCTCGCCGCGAAGGGACAGACCTGCAACTTAAATCTGGCGTTAAACCATTTGACGTCAAAACAAAAAAAGCTAACAAAGCACCTG
Organism: Acinetobacter sp. GWC1_38_13; assembly: GCF_001767535.1. NCBI lineage: Bacteria > Pseudomonadati > Pseudomonadota > Gammaproteobacteria > Moraxellales > Moraxellaceae > Acinetobacter > Acinetobacter sp. GWC1_38_13. The sequence continues at coordinate 38,787 of NZ_MELG01000120.1, forward strand.
GTCAACATGGTCAGGCACGCGGTGGAAAGCAATCTGAGTACTCACTACAATTACGTGAAAAACAAAAAGTACGTCGTATGTACGGTGTGTTAGAGCGTCAATTTAGTAATTACTATAAAGAAGCAGCTCGTGTTAAAGGCGCAACAGGTGAAAACTTGTTGAAATTGCTTGAAAGCCGTCTTGATAACGTAGTTTATCGCATGGGTTTTGGTTCTACACGTGCAGAAGCTCGTCAGTTAGTAAGTCACCGTTCTATTACTTTAAATGGTCGTCGTGTAAACATTGCGTCTATTCAAGTTAAAGCGGGCGATGTAATTGCAGTGCATGAAGGCGCTAAACAACAATTGCGTATTAAAAACGCGATTGAATTAGCTGCTCAACGTGGTATCCCTGCTTGGATGGAAGTTGACCATTCTAAGTTAGAAGGTACGTTCAAAGCTGCTCCAGATCGTTCTGATTTACCTGCTGAAATCAACGAAAGCTTGATTGTAGAATTGTATTCTAAATAATCCTTGAGGTAGCAATAAATGACGCGTACTGCAAACGAGTTTCTAACTCCGCAAGCGATCAAGGTCGAAGCGGTGAGCGGGACCTCGGCAAAAGTGATTCTGGAACCTTTAGAGCGTGGCTTTGGTCATACTCTAGGTAATGCTTTACGTCGCATTCTATTGTCTTCTTTACCTGGCGCTGCTGTGGTTGAAGTAGAAATAGAAGGTGTCGAGCACGAGTACAGTACTTTAGAAGGCTTGCAGCAGGACATCGTCGAGCTCTTGCTGAACCTAAAAGGATTGTCTATTAAACTGTTCGATCAAAACGAAGCATATTTAACATTAGAGAAACAAGGTGCAGGTGACGTAACAGCAGCTGATCTTCGTTTACCTCATAATGTTGAAGTGGTTAACCCTGATCATTTAATTGGTACTTTGAGTTCTAGCGGTTCATTAAAAATGCGCCTTAAAGTTGCTCAAGGTCGTGGCTACGAAACTTCTGATTCACGCTTCCCAGAAGGCGAAACTCGCCCTGTAGGTCGTTTACAATTAGATGCTTCATATAGCCCGATTAAACGTGTTTCTTATACCGTTGAAAATGCGCGTGTAGAACAACGTACTGATCTTGACAAGCTAGTGATCGATCTTGAAACAAACGGTACTGTTGATCCAGAAGAAGCAATCCGCAAAGCGGCAACAATCTTGCAACAACAAATTGCAATTTTTGTTGATCTTCAGAAAGATCAAACTCCAGTTGCTCAAGAACCTCGCGAAGAAGTTGATCCAATTTTGCTTCGTCCAGTAGATGATCTCGAGCTAACTGTTCGTTCTGCTAACTGTTTGAAGGCAGAAAATATTTACTACATTGGTGATCTTGTTCAACGTACCGAAGTTGAGTTGTTAAAAACTCCTAACTTAGGTAAAAAATCGTTAACTGAGATCAAAGATGTTTTGGCATCGAAAGGTTTACAACTCGGCATGCGTTTAGAGAACTGGCCACCTGCTAGTCTCCGTATGGATGACCGTTTTGCCTATCGTAGCCGTTAATTAAGTAGGACTATCACCATGCGTCATCGTAATAGTGGTGTGAAATTAGGCCGTACAAGCAGCCACCGTAAGGCGTTGTTCCAAAACTTAACAAATGCTTTAGTTGAGCATGAGTTAATTAAAACAACTTTGCCTAAAGCGAAAGAACTTCGCCGCGTTGCTGAGCCTTTAATCACTTTAGCTAAAAACGATACAGTAGCAAACCGTCGTTTAGCGTTTGCTCGTACTCGTTCTGCAGCAACTGTTGGTAAATTATTTACCGTTCTTGGCCCTCGTTACAAAGAGCGTAACGGCGGTTATCTACGTGTTCTTAAAGCGGGCTTCCGTGCAGGTGATGCTGCACCGATGGCTTACGTTGAACTCGTTGACCGTGAAGTAAAATAATACTTCTACGTGTAGAACAGTCAGTTGTTCCAAAAAAGGTCGGTGTAATAACCGACCTTTTTTATTGTTTAAGGTTAAGGACATTGTATTCAAATGTATTGATGGAGCATTAAGTTAAGCAATTATTTTTAAATTATTCCTTTCAATTGGCGGCAAGTAGATCAAGAAACCTTGAATAATTTGGTCTGAATATTCTTCTGAGTACGCTATTCTGTAGTTTGTTTCTATCTCAACAGGAATAATTTCTCCAGCCAGGCTACTATCTTCCGTATATTCAAGATAATGTCTATCACCTTCAAAATGAAAGTTATATTGTATTTTGACTGAATCTAACAGATCTCCTATTCCTAACAAACCTAATAATTTTCCTTGATATCCTTCGCCTACATAGATGAATTCTAGTCTATTTGTATCTGCATTGAATGTTAGCGTAATGCTTTTATTCCAATAACAACATATTTCACTAATAGGATGTCCACTTGGCTGTACTAAATTTCGGTGTAAAACTAGCCATTTATTTTGCTCATAAGATAAGTTGTCTGATTCTTCATAATCATGAATGATTTGAAAATCTGAAACTGCTTTAAAGGTGTTGAAATTTAACCCTAATGCAATTCCTGCAGCAGATTGAGCTGGTATAATTTCAGCAAATAAATTCGGAATCAATGGTACACACTCTTCACGGTTTGTTTATAGGATTATTCGTTTTCAAAACAAGGTATATGAATTATTTAAGGTTCCTATTTACATTAAAATTTCATTATAAATTGCCTCTACATTTGATGTCCTTAATCTATTTTATGTTCTATAAATATTAATTAGTTAAATTAATTTTTTTGTAATAAAGTAAGGATGTATTCTTAATTTCCAGTTTCAGAAATTAGCAAATCCAAGCAAAAATCTCAGGATTTTTTACCCTCTTTTTTTTCAAAATGTCCCGAACTGATATAAAAAAACCTATGAATGACTAAACTTGACATTGTGTATTGTCAAATTTGTGCTTTAATAAAGACATGGTTTATACAGGGTATAAAAAAAATGGAAAAGCAAGTTGATGTATTAATTATTGGTGCAGGTATCTCTGGGATTGGGTTAGCTGTGCATCTTTCTAAGAACTGTCCGCAACGCCAATTTGAAATTTTAGAGCGTCGTGATAGCTTTGGTGGGACTTGGGATTTATTCCGTTATCCTGGTATTCGTTCTGATTCAGACATGTCTACTTTTGGTTTTAACTTTAAACCATGGGCAAAAGAAAAAGTTTTAGCAAGCGGTTCTGAAATTAAAGGTTATTTAGGTGAAGTCATCTCTGAAAATAAATTAAAAGAGAAAATTCACTTTGGTCATCGTGTACTTTCTGCAAACTATGATTCTGCTAAGAAAAAGTGGTTGGTTGAAATTGAAGACAACAACAAGAAGAAGCAGACTTGGTCAGCTAATTTTGTGATGGGATGTACTGGTTACTATAATTATGACCAAGGTTATGCACCACAATTCCAAGATCAAGATAAATTTAAAGGGCAATTTATCCATCCACAACACTGGCCTGAGAATTTAGATTATAAAGGCAAAAAAGTTGTAATTATCGGTAGTGGTGCAACTGCAATTACACTTGTTCCTTCAATGGTAAAAGGTGGGGCAGGTCATGTAACCATGTTGCAACGTTCTCCAACTTATATCGCAACAGTGCCTTCAATTGACTTTATTTATGAAAAGACACGTCGATTCATGTCTGAAGAAACAGCATATAAATTTACTCGTGCTCGTAACATTGGCATGCAGCGTGCAATTTATGCATTAGCACAAAAGCATCCTAAAACTGTTCGTCGTTTGCTGTTGAAAGGAATCGAGTTGCAGTTAAAAGGTAAAGTGGATATGAAACACTTTACTCCAAGCTATAACCCATGGGATCAGCGTTTGTGTGTCGTTCCTGATGGTGATTTATTCAAAGCTTTACGCGAAGGTCAAGCAAGTATTGAAACAGATCAAATTGAAAAATTCACCGCAAATGGTATTCAGTTAAAATCTGGTAAACACTTAGAAGCAGATATTGTGATCTCAGCAACTGGTTTAGAGATCCAAATCTTGGGTGGTGTACAAGGTTCAATCGATGGTAAGCCACTTAATACCTCTAAACACATGTTGTATCAAGGTGTGATGGTGAGTGATGTGCCGAATATGGCAATGATTATTGGTTATATCAATGCTTCTTGGACATTAAAAGTTGATATCGCAGCTGATTATATTTGCCGCTTGATTAATCATATGGATAAGAATGGCTATGATGAAGTGATTGCTCATGCTGACCCAAGTCAGTTTGAACAGGATACCATTATGGGTAAATTGTCTTCTGGTTATATCGCACGTGCAGCTGATGTTATGCCAAAACAAGGTAAGCAAGCGCCTTGGAAAATTACCAATAACTATCTTGCAGATCGTAAAGATCTAAAAGATGCTAAGTTTAACGATGGCGTATTGCAATTCCATAAACGTGGTGAGCAAGCGGATCGTAAGCCTAAATTAGTTTCATAAATTTTTTGTTTGATAAAAAACCTATGTTAATACATAGGTTTTTTTATTTCTAAATTTTAATTTCTGTTAAGAATTCGAGTATATTGATTCAAAATTTAAATAACGATCAAGGAAGAAATCATGAGGATAGGCTTGCTTTTAATAACTTTAATGTTAAGCACAGCGACTTTTGCAGAAGATATTAAAAAGAAAGAGACCGTTGCACAGAAGCTCGTATCAATGGACGGAACTGAACAAGGTTTACAGAACACTGATAAAATGATTATCGAGCAAATTCGTATGCGACTGCCTAAAGATATTCCTGAGCAGTTTTATGTTGATTTGAGCAAGAATTTGAATAGCGAAAAACGAAAGCAGTTTATCGTTCAACGTTATGTGGAAACTTTTAATCAAAAAGAATTAGAAGCAGCGTTGAAATTCTATGAATCCGCTGAGGGAAAGGCTTGGGCGAAGAAAGCAAGTGGTATTGGTGGCGAGATTGCTCATTTCACAACACAAGATGCTCGAGCAGCACTGAATACTACGATGCAACAACATGCTGATCATGCCACAATAAAGAAAATCATGATGCGTATGAATGCTCAAGATGCACAACACACAGAAAAAACACAACAGAAGTGATTTAAAAAGGGATAGCATTATCGATAGTGCTATCCCTTTAGATCTTATTATAGGGTGCGAGAAATCAGCTCTTTCATGATTTCATTGGTTCCAGCATAAATACGGTTTGCACGGTTGTCGATGTAGGCACGTGCGATTGGGTATTCAAGCATATAACCGTATCCGCCATGCAATTGTAAGCATTCATCTACAACTTTAGAGAACATATCAGAAATTTTGTATTTGGCAGCCGCAGCAGCATCGACACCTAGACTTTCTTCTAACTGTAATTCCATGCAACGATCTAAATAGGTACGACAGAAATCAATTTCAGTTCTTAGTTCAGCTAGTTTAAAGCGAGTATTTTGGAAAGTCCCAATTGGTTTTCCAAATGCTTTACGGTCCTTAGTATATTGAACTGTATGTGCAAAAGCTGCTTCAGCACCTGCTTGGCAAATAATCGCAACTAACATACGTTCCCATGCTAATTCTTTCATGAGCATGATAAAGCCCATGCCTTCCATACCTAGTAAATTTTCTTTTGGTACGCGGACGTTGTCAAAGAAGAGTTCGCATGTATCTTGTCCTTTCATACCAATTTTGTTTAAAGGTTTACCTTTACTAAAACCTGCACGATCTGCTTCGACAATAATTAATGAAAGATTGGCTGAACCTTTGTCGCTGTTACCTGTTTTACAAACTACAATTGCCATGTCGCAAAGATAGCCATTGGTAATGAAAATTTTAGAACCATTGATAACGTATTCATCACCATCAAGTACAGCCGTTGTACGAACAGCTTGCAAATCTGAACCTGTGCCTGGTTCTGTCATAGCAATAGCTGTAACCGTTTCGCCTGATGCCATTTTTGGCAACCATTTTTGCTTCTGATCTTCATTACCAAAATTATTAATGTAATTAGCAACGATATCTGAATGTAAAGAAAAACCTGTGCTTGAATCCATCGCATATGCTTGTTCTTCTATCAGAATCATACTGTAGAGTCGATCAACACCTGAGCCACCATATTCTTCAGGCATCGTTGTGCATAACAAACCTAGCGCACCAGCTTTGTTCCATAAATCGCGATCTACGTGCTGCTGTTTCTCATACTTTTCGATATTGGGAACAACTTCTTTTTCGTAGAACTTACGAACAGTTTCACGGAATGCTTCATGGTCTGGAGTAAAAAGTTTACGTGGAAGCATGTTTGGAATTGGACGAATGGCACCTGATTGCATTTGTTATTTTTTCCCTAGTTCATTGGATTAAATGATCATCATGAAGATACAAGAAAGCTGAATTATTCAACAATGTGATCAATGCTCATTTTGATTGATGTATTTGGTCACCTTATAAAAATCTATGCGCAGATAAAACTGGATCAGGTACACTATGCTGTCTTTGTTGCAAGTGGAATAAGTAATGTCTGATGAAATGACACTGGAAGAGCGCAAGGTGATTTATCGTGCACGTCGTGGGTTAAAAGAAATTGATGTGTACTTTGACCCTTATGTTAAACAATATTATTTGACTGCAGACCCAACAGAAAAAGCATTATTTGCAGAGTTGGTGGATCAAGAAGATCCTGATTTGTTGGATTGGTTCATGGAGGTGGGTGAGCCACCACGTGAAGAGTTAAAAGCGTTTATTTTAAAATTAAAAAAATATGTACACGGCTAAACGTATTTTTGAGCTGCAATCTAGTCGATTTTCGCTAGGATTGCAGCTGTTTTGTTTTTTGGGTATCAATATCCTACTTTATCAATTATTGTCAGCTTTTTTATGGTTAGTGTGCTTGTTGATTATGGGATGGGCGGGCTGGTCGGCATTAAACAAGCCGAAAATAAATCAAATTGAGTATCTCTGTGACGATGATTGGTCGATTCGTTTTGATGGAGTAGAGCTTAATATCGAGCAAGGAAAATTACTCAAAATTATTGATCATCATTTATATATTGTGCTGCATTTTTCTAATATTGAATCAAAAACATGTGTGATTTGGTGGGATCAATTGTCTTTAAATCAATGGAAAATGCTTAAATTACTCTCAAAACTTGCATAATTGTTAGACAAGTCTACATTTGTATAATTTAATTAATTTAATATAAATCATTTAGATAGTGTTTTTTTACTCAACTTTAAAAACAATTGTTAGATTAAATACTCTAAAAAATAATGAAAATGATGATTGTCAGACAATCTGAGCATCAAGATCGCTACCTTTTCGCTAAAGTACAAACACCAACGTAAAGTGTGGTGGAGGTCCTAAAATGATGGAAATTCCAACATGGTCGTTTCTGGTGATTGCAATCGTTTTTGCAATTGTAATAGGAAGAGCAGGAACTTTACTCAGGGAACTTCTTGAATCACATCAACGTAATGTTGCAGTGACCAAGAGAAAGAGATTGAAGGTGTCATCAATATATCACAATCCCGTGAATGCTGATGTCGAACGTCGATCTAGTATCTATCAAAAGTAGATACAAAAAGTGTAGGAGGTCTCTATGGAGATTTCAATGTGGATGTTTCTAGTAATTGCAGTCGTTATGGCGATTGTTATAGGAAGAGCTGGAACATTACTCAAGGATTATTTGCAACAAAACTAAAATATAAAAGAGTTTCACGTTTTAACCAGTTAATAAGTAGCATGTGCTGAACCGTCGCAATGCTACTTTTTTTTGCCTGAAATTTTTAGATCTTCAATTCTCTGTCAATTCTCTTTTCTGTGACTTGTGTCAAAATGTCCACGTTAAAATTAGAGCAATTACTCTTTAATTCAAGTATTGCATCTGATAAGGTACATCTAAAAGGAAAAACAAATTAATTAGAGGACAGGAAGAATGTCTAAACTCCAAAAAATGGGACAGGGTGTGGCGGTTGCTTTGGTTACAACTTCAATGTTATCAGGGTGTTCATATGTCATTAAAACTGGTGCAAATGTCGCGTTAGGATTCAGTGAAAAACATATCGTACCACCAATTTTAGCAATGGAAGATGCTGAAATGGTATGTAATTCAGGAAATGCATTAACTCCTGCAATTATGTCAACCAAAGATATGGGTGCCGACCCGACTCGAATGGCTGTTTTATTGTATACTGCCGCGGGTATTTGTGCCGAAAATCAAGCGCTTGAGGCTGAATTACGTTATTTGCGTGCTTCTAAAGCGGGTCAAGTGACTGAAGCTCAAGATGCTCGTATTGAGCAAAAACGTTGGGCTGGTATTGCAGCAGAACGTCAATATGCAAGCTACAAGCTTTTCGCAAATCGTTGGGAAACTAAATATAAGTATAAATTAGGCGATTCATGTCCAACTATGCGTAATGATTTAGATCAAACCGTATATTTATTGGGTATGGTGAATGGTCTACAAGCGATGACCAATGATATTAACTCTGGTGGTGCAATCAATGTACCGAAAGATATTGCGGGTATTGTAGAACGTGGTATGGCATGTCTAGATAATGAAAAGTTCTGGGGCGCTCCAATGGCGACTCGTGCTGTGATTTGGACATTATTACCAGGTGCTGGTGATGGTAAACCTGAACCTTATGCAACGATGAAAGAATCGATGCAAATTGGTGAGAAAAAAGGTGTTCGCTTAGCACATGCACTTTATGCTGTTGCTGCACAAGCAAGTGGTGATGATGCAAAACTTAGAGATGCATTCCGTTCATATGCTGCTGCAACAGGGGAAGATAAACCTGCAAACCCTCAATTTAGATTAATTGACAAAATGGCAGGTCTAATGGTTCGTGGAATTGCGGATCGTTACTGGACAGAAAATACTGGCATACGTGCTACCGATGAAGGTCTATCAACATTCTGGGATGATAAACAAGAAAGTTCTTCAGAATTAGATGAGCTATTTGATGGTGGTGGGGATGGGGCGTCTGCTCCTGCAGAAGAGACCCCAGCTCAGTAACCTAGATTAAACGACCTTTTACATTATTTAAGTACATTACTGATTAATGTTGAATGTAAAAGGTTCGTTTTAAAAGAGGGGTACGTAAATGAAAGATCAAATATGGATACGGAAAGTCATATTGATCGCAGTATGTATTTCGATCTCTGCAAGTCTGCAAGTTTTTGCTGATCATTTCATCTATTGGAAGCCTAGTGTACTGGTCGAAGTCTGGCGTTTATGGACAGCCCATTGGGTACATGTTGGATGGATGCATTTCTTTTTGAATATGCTTGCATTTGCTTGCTTACCTTTTATTTTTCCACATGCGCGTAATAGACATCTAGTTTGGTTGTTATTACTGTTACCACCATTTATCAGCCTCATTTTTTATTTTTACTTTCCTTATATTGAAGCTTATGCAGGTTTGTCAGGCGTATTGCATGGTCTTTATACAGCGGTAAGTTTGGTTTATCTAAAATATCCAAAGGAAAGAACATTCGCAATTTTAGTTTTAGTGCTCATATTTGCCAAACTTGTTTGGGAAAATACCTTTGGTCAAACAGGTACAGCACAATTAATAGGAAGTCCTGTACTAACAGAAGCACATTTGATTGGAGCAATTGGAGGTGTATTTTGTGGACTTGGTTATTTGCTATTAAAAAGGATTAAGAAATAAAAACATTAAGTCACTTTCATACAAACTTATCAACAACTTAGACGGTTTAAATAGGGATTGGTTATCAAGAGGGTGTTATTTCTCTATCAACCATATACATCGCATGATTCAACATCTTTGGATGGATGTTGGGAACAATAAAGTGGAATAGACATGCAACATGATCAAGAGAAAAAATCTGGATTAGGTCTGCTCAGCCATATATGGACAGAGTGGATTTCGACCTTTGTCATACTTTTCTTGCTTCTAATGACATTGGTTATTGGAACAGGTGAGATGATTCATGGTCAGCTTTTACGTATGGGGGAGCGCCTTTATGGTGATCCTGATACAGGAATGCAATATTCATTTCTACGTGCTGAACCAGAGAAACCAACCTGTGACAGAAATCCAAATATAGATGCACAAGTTCAAGAGCAGATGAAAATCAATGCTGCTGATGAGTTTGCGAGTATGTTTGGTGTGGCTTCTGAGGCAGATGTTCGAGCTTCGCTGATAGCGGCTCAGCAACAATGTGATGAGAAATACCAATTCTATGATAAGGCAATGAAGCATATCGAAGCCAATCCTGGTGTTCGTACTTATCGTAAAATTGAAACTAGTTTCTTTGGTATCTTTAAATTTGGTACAGAGAACCGTGCGTTATTCCTCGTTATTATGGTTGTATTTGCTGCAATCAGTGCATCATTAAAGACACATCATATTGGTTTACGTAGTCCTGCCACCAAGATTGATTATCGTGTTTATAGTATTGCAATGTTGCTGGGTAATGCTTTACTTACTTCATCTGTGATTAGCCAATATAAATCGGTCATGAATTCAGGTGTTCCAATCACCCCTGAAATGAATGTGATTTATTGGTTATGGATGATTTTGTTTGGTGTGCTGACACTTATCAGCTTATTCCAACTGATAAAATCTCCAACCCCAACTCGTGAAGGTGGAAGTGTTGGTTTAGCTTTCCTTAGCGTTCCTTTGTATGCCTATATGGCGATTATCACCGGGGTTGCATTTACTTTCTTCATGGACTATCCAATGGGGCAAGGTATTTATCTGGGGCAGTTGGTTGAATTTTCTAATATTTTCTTGAATCTAGCATTGTTTATTTGGGCAGGTATGTTGCTTAAGCAAACACGTATTGTTGATTTATTCCTCAATATCTTGCGTCCATGGAATTTGGCTCCAGAGACTCTAACGTGGTTAATCCTGATTGCAGCAGCATTACCAACAGCTTATACAGGTGCATCTGGTATTTTCGTTATCGCTGCGGGTGCGATTATTTATAAAGAAGTGTGGAATGCGGGTGGACGCCGTCAGTTTGCTTTAGCAGCAACGGCGCTGTCGGGTTCAATGGGTGTAGTTCTACGTCCATGTTTATTGATCGTAGTAGTCGCTTCACTGAACAAAGAAGTGACAACTGATTTGCTTTATAAATACGGGATGTACACATTCCTATTGACCTCAACATTATTCTTGATAATTGCCTTAATCTTTGCAGAACAAAAATTCCGCATTGCACCATTTAAAGTTGCATTGCCTAAATCATTGCGTGCATTCGTACCTGTATCACCATATATCGTGATCTTTGTTTTGATTTGGTTATTCTACAAACATGCATTAGCAACTGATCTCAATGAATTTACTGCACCTGTAATGATGCCTGTGATTTTATTGATGATGGTATTGTTTGATAAGTTACGTAAAGAACCTGCACCGTTGGCGCCTGTTGGTCATTGGGACAGTACTTTGAATAGCTACACATTGCCTGCGGATGGTAGTCAACCTGCACCAAAAATTAATCCAGAAGATGATCCACGCAAACCAGAGCGTAACATCTCATTTGCTAAAGCATTGCATGCTTCTTCAAGTGAAACTGTAGGGCATATAGGTGCACTTGTGATTCTAATGGCACTTTCAGTGAGTGTTGGTGGTTTTCTTGAGCAAATTCATATCATGGAAACATTCCCGCAAAACATTAATAGTCTATTTGTGGTGATTACGCTGATTGTATTATTGATGATCTTCGTAGGTATGATCATGGATCCATTTGGTGCTGTGATTCTCATCACGGCTACAGTCGCACCTGTTGCATATCAATATGGTATTGATCCTGTTCATTTCTGGATGATTGCGCTTATTGGTTTTGAGTTGGGTTATGTCACACCTCCAGTTGCGTTAAACCATCTCTTGGCTCGACAATCGATTGGTGATGCGGAAGTGGCTGAAGCAGATGCAGAAGTGCGTCATTTGTCTTTCTACTATCGATATGAACGTTGGATATTGCCTTTATTGGTGATGGTACCTGCAATCTTAATTATTGCTTACGTTCCATATTTCTTTAAATTGTTTGGTTGGTATAACTAAATTAACAATAAAAAAAGCACCTTCGGGTGCTTTTTTTATTTCTCGAAATAGCTCATCAATTTTCTCTAAATAAGAAATTTGAATAAATTTAAGATAGTTAATCGTTTTAAATATTTTTGTGAAATATTTTGCAAATCCAAGTAAAGCAGTATGCTTTAATACCATTTAAGTGGTTTTTTATTTAATATACTTGCAAGAGTTAAAATTATTCATTGTTTACATTGATAAAAAAAACTCACAAAAAAGTGATTGCAGTCATTATTTTTTAGAAAAGTTTGCTGCAAATTTAGGCGGTTTAAAAAGGGATTGGTTCCGAAGTGGGTAATTCATTTATCTATCAACCAAGGACAACGCATGATTCAACATCTTTGGATGGATGTTGAGAAAAAATAAACTGGAATACACATGCAAAATGATCAAGACAAAAAGTCTGGATTAGCTCGTTTGGGTTATATCTGGAATGATTGGATATCTACATTTATCATTCTTGCTTTGTTGCTAATGACTTTGCTTATTGGTACTGGCGAAATGATTCACGGTCAGATGCTCCGTATGGGTGAGCGTCTTTACGGTGATCAAACTACAGGAATGCAGTACTCGTATTTACGAGCTGAACCTGAAAAACCTTCTTGTGATCGACATCCTGACATCGAAGCACAAGTTCAAGCGCAAA
>NZ_MELG01000121.1:0-26623 GCF_001767535.1 Acinetobacter sp. GWC1_38_13
TCGATATATTTTTGATACGCTTCTTTGAAACCAGTAGGCGTAGTGACAACACCGTCATTCCAAGTACAACCTTCACGGTCGCCTGATTGGTTGATAGGAGAAAGTTCATTCTCACAGAAATCTGCCGCTGCTTCTAAATATTGATCAACCAATTCACGGCTTACGGTGCCCTGAAATGCAGGCAGTTTTGCGTAATGTGCTTCAGCATTTAATAATTCGTGCAATACGAACTGCATATCACGTAAGGGTGCTTTGTATTGTGGCATAGCGGGTTCCTCAATACTGGTCAAACCAGAGTTATAATCTTAGTCAATGATAAATGTGCCCAATTAATGGCACCATTTTGTACCCCTAATCGTGCAACAAGTTATAGTTTGGTACAAGCTATTACAGGTCATTTCTTAGTGACTGCGAAGTCAAAGATTGTCATTTTGCCTGTATAAGCACTGAGATTGTATGTGTTTTTTCTAATTTTTACTTGTACTGCTTGTTTAAAATCGTAAGCAGCTGTGTAGTGGTTATTTTGATCTGAATTAATGATGATAATGTAAGTGAGATCATCGGAATCAATATTTTCACGATTTATTATGGCGCAACTTTGCAGACTTTCATCAGATTTTTATTTTTAGATTAATTTTTAGAAAATGAAAGTAACCAGTACTCTTGAGTAATTATTAGTTATGATTTTATAAGTGTCTCGTATGCATTGATAAAAAAAGGCGCTGTGAAACGCCGTAAGGAAGAGGGTTAAGTAGTTGGATGCATTTGACGCTTAAATTGTGATTGATCAGGGCTGAAACGGACTTCACAAGTACCTTCGATGACACGATTATTCCATTGAATATTCACGCGTTCACCAATGCGCTTTCCTTGACATGCTTGTTCGATCTTCGCTTTTTGAGCTTGATGATGTTGACGCATTTGTTCACGTTGTTCTAAACGCTGCTCACGCTTAGCTTGCCACTCGGCACGCTGTTCAGGGCTAAGATTTTGGCGCTGCATTGTATTATGTCGATGATGATCTCTATTCATATTTTGTTCAGCAGGCGTAGTGGATTGGCAAGCTGCTAAAGCTAGTGTTGAACCGAGAACTGTGCTTAAAATTGCAATCTGAGTCTTCTTCATTTTTTATCCAGTAAACTACTTGCTCATTGATGAGTTAAAGATTAGACAATAATGATGAAGAAACAATGGAGAGTTTTTTTCTGACATGTTGGTTACAATCAAAAGATAGATCCATGTTGAGACTATATATTTGAGTATTCGTCGTATTCCTATAGCTTTACGCTTATTCCTAACCGTCTTGTTAACAACGTTGTTGATCGCCACGATTAGTTTGGGGATTTTACATTGGACGATGCAAAAGAACTTTGCTCGATATGTTGCCGATGTGGAAATGCAAAAGTTAGATCGTTTGATTGCCAATTTGGGGAATGTATATAACGTTTATCAAGATTGGGGGAATGCGATTCAGGCGCAAATTTTACAAATCGAAGGAACTGCCGCACCAGATGACTATGATCGTTTATCACAGTGGTGGTTGCGTCGTCAGTACGACATTGCTTTGCAGCAAAGATACTTTAATGAACACACTTTATTAAGCATGTCTCCAAGCTTATCGCAAAATAATCAGGAAATAAGAAATCGCCAAATTTTTAATAGCGAAGAGCTGAATATCCTCAAGCAAAATCTGCCGTCGGAATATCAACCATTTGAGGGTTTAAAATTTCCATTAAGTCCAAGTCAATTTAAGTTAAAAAAAGATAGTTCTGAGCAAAAGTCTAATAAGCAAAATGATGATACTCAAAATGGAAAAAAACGTTTTGTTTCGATTCCAGATCGATTGGGATTGAGTTCTCGCTTGTCTCTTTATGATGCAAAACATCAATTTGTTGTTGGTGAACCCGCGACAGATCAAATCTCTTACCGTCCGATTATGGTCGGGCAACAAGTAGTGGGTTATTTAGGTTTAAAGCCTGTGCTTGATCAAGATGATGCCTCAAGTATTAATTTCTTTAGTAATCAGAAACGTTATTTATTCTTGGTTTATGTGCTGACTGTATTGTCGAGTTTGGTTGCAGCATTGTTGATGGCAACTTATTTTAAAAAGCCAATCCAGCGCTTATTAAAAGCGACCTCAGAATTGACCAAGGGTAACTATCAACATCAGGTAGCGATTAAGCGTAATGATGAATTAGGTGATTTATCTAATCAGTTGAATCATTTGGCTGATATTTTGCATCAACATGAAGAGTCACGTCGTCAATGGGTTGCTGATACTTCGCATGAGTTAAAAACGCCTTTAGCTGTATTACAGGCACAAATTGAAGCGATGCAGGATGGGATTCGTAAGGCAACACCAGAGCACTTAAATGCCATGATGTTGCAAGTCTCTAGTTTAAAAAAATTAACTCAAGATTTAGCTGATTTGGCTCAAGCTGATGCTCAACAACTTAAATGTTATTTTGCTGATGTAAATCCTTGGGAGATTATTCAGCAAGAAGTTGAAAACTTTAAATCAACTTTTGAACAGCATCAGTTAGAAGTTTCACTTTCTGGCGAAGGAGCGATTCTTTCATTAGACCGAGATCGATTTAAGCAAATCATTGTTAACTTGTTAGGAAATAGTGTTCGCTATACCGAACAAGGTGGGAAAATACAGATTCATACTCAACAAAATGCTAAACAGTGGATATTGTATGTGGATGACAGCCCATTTGGTGTGAATGATGAGCAGTTAGCGCGTTTAGGCGAGCGTTTCTATCGTGTTGATGATTCTCGTACTCGGAGTACGGGAGGGACGGGTTTAGGCTTGGCTTTGTCTTGTAAATTGGCACAAGCATTGGGTGGTTCACTGACATTTGAGCATTCACCATTAGGTGGTTTGCGTTGTGTTCTGACTTTTCCAAAACAAATCAAATAACTTTTTATTCCTCTATTTCTGAGGATGTGATGTATAGGATGTAGACCATGAAACATATTATGTTGGTTGAAGATGAAGTAGAGCTAGCACAGTTGGTTCGAGATTATTTAGAGGCTGCTGGTTTTGAAGTCAGCATGTTTCATGATGGTCAAGATGCTTATACTCAATTTCAGCAACGCAAACCAAGCCTGATGATTTTAGATTTGATGGTGCCACGTATGGATGGATTAACGATTTGTCGTAAAGTCCGTGAGCAATCAGATTTACCAATTATTATGGTTACTGCACGTACTGAAGAAATCGATCGTGTGTTGGGGCTGAATATGGGGGCTGATGACTATATTTGTAAGCCATTTAGTCCGAAAGAGTTAGTTGCGCGAGTGCAAGCCGTGTTACGTCGCTTAGAGCGAAAAGCTGAGCCTGAACAGAATGATTTATTCCGTATTGATAAAGCTCAGCAACGAATTTGGTATCAACAAAAAGCGCTGACGCTAACGCCAACAGAGTTCCGTTTATTAGAATTGTTTTTAGAGCATTTAGGACAAGTCTATTCACGTGCGCAGCTTTTAGATCACATTAATCCTGACAGTTTTGATGTCGCGGATAGAGTAATTGATAGTCATATCAAAAACCTTCGTCGCAAAATCACAGAAGCTGCTGATACAGGTAATCGTCATGAGTGGATACAAGCCGTTTATGGGGTTGGTTATCGTTTTGAATACCCTGAATAATTTTATGCTAGCCTTATGTAGATCATAAGGCTAGCTTTTCTTTTTTAGAAACACACCAAGAAACACATGATTTGTGACTTATCTAAACTTACATTAATCGTATCGCCATCTTTGGGGATGGTCACAGGTTTCTCAAAAGAAGTCCCTTCTTTCACAATATAATTCCAGCGAGCAATTTGGTCGTTTGAGCCGACATATTGATTCCCCACATAAACATCAGTTCGCCCAACAACTTCAGTATGGCTAACATTTTTTTCATAAGAAAAATTTGCAATGAGAATGTATTCACCAGCAGGTAAGTTGGTAAATTTAAAACGTCCTTGATCATCTAAGATACGCGTAGACATGAAATGTTTGAGAATAGATTCTGGGATATGAGTTGGTAGCTTTTGATCACGTTTAACTTTTTCATACCATGCTTTAAATTCATCTGTCATCCAGATTAAACCAACGGCTTGTGTTCCTTTGGGTGGATATTGTTTTTTTGCAAGAATTGCACCTTTGTAAAATGCTTGTCCTGCGATCGTTGAATTACCAACAGGGCGAATTTCAGCTGTTGCTTGTTTCAGTGATTTTATTTTGACCGCTTTACCCGAGAGACAATCCTGCATCGCTGTTCGTGCTTGAGCTAAACCATCATAGTCAAGTGTGTAAATCGTGGCATTGTTCAATTTTAATTGTAGGTTTTTTTCTTGATCACGCATAGATTTAAGCGTTTGCTGAATATCTCCTGTGTTAACTGCAAGCATACCTGTACTTGAACTTGGCAAAAGTTGAGCTTTTAGGGGTGTCGCAGCTAAATCTTGCTGTCGGAGTTCGACTCGCATCTCTTCTGCTGTATGCGTGGTAGGAATGCTTTTACCTTGAAATAGGATCGTTGCATGTGAAGTTTTTTTTGTAGCACCAAAAATAGAAAAACTGTTTTCAGTATCTTTAGTAGAAATAAATCGAATAGCACAGTTGAGTTTAGGCTGGTTTAAGTCTTGTTTTAGCATCCAAACGCCAAGAGGTGATCTTGAAATGATTTGTGTATCTTCGTCAAATGAAGGGGCGGCATGCAGCAGACACGAACTGGAAAGTGCAAAAGCAAATAGTATTTTGGTAAGTGTGTTGAAAGGCATCTGAAAACTAATCCTAATCATGTGTAGTTTATTGTTTTAAACCCAATTCGCTATGTTTCATTTCAATCTAAATGTATATGCTAAATTCACCATGAATTCTAGTCACAAAAGCTGAGTGCTGATCCAAAATTTAAAATCACCAAATCTTGGGAGGAGATTATATTGTGTTGTTTGAATTTTATACAAATTTTACTATCTTAGGTCTAAGACTTAAAAGACTAACAACGAATTTCATTGTGAGCTTATTGTTTACATAACTTTGTTAGGGCGTTTGGATGTGTAGAATTCTTTCACAAAGAGATAAATCTAATAAGAAAAATGAGCCTTTAATTTTATCCTGTGGATAACCACAGTATTATCCACAGAAAATGTGGATAGTTTGATAATGATTTTGCAGAAATAATCTACTGATAAAGTACTTAGATAATCAATGAACGGTCTAGTATTAAGCGTATTTTATTAATTTACAAAAGCTTATGCTGATTTTTTAAGTGCTAGGGGATATAAATCTAGATGATGAACTTATGCTGTGACTAAGCCTTGTCCAGTTTAATCACAATATTTATCTCTAACACAACTTCAATGGGCTTGATTCAATTATGGATGAATAATTATTTGCGTGCCATTTTTAACAAGTTGCCAAATTTCATCCATATCAGCATTTGTCACGGCAATACATCCTAAAGTCCAGTCTTTACGAGGCATATAAGTGGAACTCGCAGGGAATGCTGTTGCAGGAGTAGAGACTGTGCGATGAATCATCACATCACCGCCCGCTGACTTTTGCCGTTGCTTTGCATAAGCGAGATCATTCGGATTTGGATAGGAGATATGCAAAGATTTATAATAAGCACTTTGAGGATTGCGCCAGTCAATTGTATAAGTGCCTTCTGGTGTTTTACCATCACCTTCAAATTGTTTATGCCCAATCGGATTGAAGCCTAAGCGAATCGGATAACTTCGAATGATTTGATCATGGTGTTTGAGTTTCAGTTGCCGTTGTTGTTTAAAAACTTCTATTGTCGTTACAGGCTTAGTTTTATTAATCTCTTCTATTTCTTTAGCTGAAAGGGGTGGGTGAATAGGAGCTAAGTTAGGAATAAACTTTTCATATTTATAAAAAGCTAATCCTAACAAAATAACCAGTAATGCAAATCCAATAGCCAGCCCTAACTTCATACAATATCTTCTATGATGAACAACTTACTGATATTTCAGGTACATCACTCGGAAGTGGGGCAGTATCTTGTTCGGTTTCTAAGTCTGATTTTCGTGTGTAGGGTTGATTTAGCAACTTGAATAAACGATCAACTTCACTAAAGTCTCCACGTTCCGCTTGTTCAATGGCTTTTTGAGCCATGTGATTACGCAAAATGTATTGAGGATTCACTTGTTTCATTACAGCATCTAATTCATCCGTATCCTGATGTTCTCGAATTGTTTGATACTGTTGGAGAAAGCTATCAAACTGACGGATATCTAAACAATCATCACGAAGAGCTTTATATTGCTTATCCTGAAGGCGAATAAAACTTTGCGTATAGTCCAGTTGTTCTGTTTGTAATATTCGTAAGAATGCAAAACTGCAATCCAAGCTGTCTTTATGGAAATGTGGCAGTCCCATTTTTTGGCACAAGCCTTGACCATAATGCTCTAAAAAAACGGGCTCAAACTGTTCTAAACATTTTGCCAAATCCAGTTTGAACTGTTCTTTTTGTTCGGTTTTGGCTAGTGGAATCAGATTATTTAACCACGTCCACAGATTCCAGTGTCCAATGCTTGGTTGATTCTGATAGGTATAACGCCCCTGATAATCTGAGTGGTTATTGATCCAATTCGGACGGAAACGTTCCATAAACCCATATGGACCGAAATCTAAAGTTGAACCTGTGATATTGAGATTATCAGTATTCATCACACCATGAGCAAAGCCCACCAATTGCCATTTCGCGATCATGATTGCAGTACGCTCAATCACGCTTTGAGCAAATGTGAGTATTGGATTCTCTGATTGTAGGCATTCTGGATAATGCCATTCGATACATTTTTCAGTGAACTCGGTTAATAATTCAGGTGCGTATTGATTGATCCATTCAAAATGACCGAGACGAATATGACAATCCGAAGTGCGTAATAACATCGCACCAAGCTCTAAAGTTTCACGTTGTACGCCTTGCGTAGAGGTAGTGAAACCTACCGCATGACTTGAAGCTACACCAAGTGCATTGAGTGCATGACCCGCAAGATACTCTCGAATTACCGAGCGAAGAACGGCACGACCATCACCCATACGCGAGTAGGGAGTAGACCCAGCACCTTTTAAGTGTAAATCGATAGTTTCGCCATGCTTATTGAGTATTTGTCCAATCAATAATCCTCGACCATCACCCAATTGTCCTGCCCATTGACCAAACTGGTGACCCGCATAAACCATGGCTAAAGGTGGAAAGTCGCTGAAGGTTTTTTGACCGCTGCAAATTTTAACCCAGTTAGATTTATCATCTGCATTCCAAAGTAATTCATCTGCCAGAGCCTCATTAAAGTGACCTGCTTTTGCACCACGTAAAGGACTTGGTTGTTGCTGGTGATAGAGCTTAGGATTCAGTGAATTGTAACGGGGATTAAATTGCATAAAAATAAGGTCAAGAGATGGGCTGAGTAATCACTATATCAAATATAGGTTTGAATAGGCGAATTGGTTATAGGCATAAAAAATGGCCTCATCGAGAGACCATTTTGATTGAGTAAATTGATTACTCTGAAACAGGTGCTTTTTTGATATTTCGCACTAAAGTTTCTAAGCATTCGCGGTGATGAGCAAGACGATGCTCAAGCAGTTGGAAATCAACTTTAAGCTTATGATCCATTTGATGAATCTTTTCAGCCATAGCTGCTTTTTTAGTTTGAAGTTCTTGCTCTTTCAACTTAGCCCAATCATTTAAGGTATTGGTAAATGCTTCATATTCTTGAGCAATACGTTGTTTCATCTGAGCAATATCTGTATTGACATCGTGACCATAAATCGCAAGGTCTTGTTCAGCATACTTAAACTTCATCGCAAGTTCAGCTTTTTGGATGTTGAAGCTAGGAATGCGGCGTAAGTTTTTGGCTAAACCAAGTTTAGAGCTTGTCCAAATTAACCATTTAGTAGGATCATATTGCCACCATTTTACGCCATTACGGTAATCGTATTGGAAAATATGGTGATAATTATGGTAACCCTCACCCCAAGTGAGAATGGCTAAAATGAAATTGTCACGTGCTGTGTTTTCGTCAGTATATGGACGTTTGCCCCACATGTGACAAAGAGAGTTGATGAAGAAGGTAACGTGATGGCTAATGAATAAACGAATTAAACCACCAAGTAGTAATACGCCCCAAACATCGCCAACAAGCCAACCGATTGGTAATAGAAGACCTGCATGCACTGCGATCACTAATGGAACATAATATTTATGTTGGAACATGACGAGCTTGTCATTTAACAAGTCAGGTGCATTTTTATAGTTTGGTTCAGCCGCAGGGTAGTTACGCAACATCCAACCCATGTGTGCATACCAAAAACCGTTATTGATCGAATAAGGATCTTGATCAACATCATCAACATGGCGGTGATGAGTACGATGACCTGAAGCCCAAAACAAAATACTGTTTTGAACCGCAAAAGTACCAGCAATCATCAGTAAGATTTTAAGAGGTAAAGCTGCTTCATAAGCACGATGTGCCCATAAACGGTGGTAGCCAGCGGTAATACCTAAACTGCTTACAGCCAGTAAAAAGAACATGCTAATCCATGCGCCCATACTGAAGTCATGATGGTAGCTATAGATTGGAACCGTAATTAGCGCAATGATTGGTAAAAATACCAATGCAAAAATTGCAATCCAATTAATGGGTGCTTTCTTGAGTGGGGCGGAATTCATATCCGTCAGCGCTCCTAATAATCTTGTTTGCACAAGATAATAAAACTAAACGAGATAGCAAAACCAATCATGACGATATATTGCTATTTTATCACTGATATTAGCATGCCCAGATTCATAAGCACTAGTATTATTGTACAGTTGTATCGAAAGAACAGTAACAGAATTCATTTGTGAATATGGTCAATGAATTAAAAGGTGAACTAAATCAATGTCTGAGCAAATTACCGTGAAAAATATCATTTCTTATTTGAAGGCATTTTTTAACAAAAGTTTAATCATATCGACAGCTCTTGTGATTTCGGCTTGTCAAAGCCAACCACAAACGACCCAGTCTAAAACCTTGCAGCCAAAACGTGTGAATCAACTTCCAACGCTACAAGTTCGCAAGAGTACAGATGGTGTGCAAGATGTAACGTGGCAAATTACTCACATTCATAACAAAAGGGCATTATTCTTTAATCAATATCCAAGTTTTGCTCTTAATTCTGCAACAAATCTAGTCTCTGGTCATACAGGGTGTAATAACCTATATGGTCGTTATACGTATAACTTTGCGCAACGCACATTAGATTTTGACGTGATGGCTGGACACAATAGTTGTGACAAGGCTTTGGCCCAAGAAGCTGATTTAATGGACTCCATGCAGCGTGTGAAAAAGTTTCAGTTTGATGGGACGAATTTATATTTGTTAGATGAAAAAGGTCAGCGCCTAATTCAAGCCCAACGCCAAAGATAAAGACGACTTAAGTCGTCTTTTTTTACAGTTTGAGGTGTTGCAGCATGAGTTGAGGGACATCTGTAATCAACCCCTCTATACCGAGTTGTTGAAGATGTTTTGCTCGATCAATGTCATTCACAGTCCAAACACTGATTTTTAAATTCGCATGTTGGGTGAGCTTGATGATCTCATCAGTGGCAAGCTGGTCTTTCCAACCTATTTGCTGACATTCATATTGTTGAGCAAGTTCAATGGCATATTCACCAATTGGAATTTCAACCAATAAACCGCGTTTATAGTGACTACGAGTGTGTTGTAAGGCAGCTAAAATTTTGACATCAAAACTAGTGATCGTTGCTGAAGTCTCAAAACCTTTTAAATCTTGATGTAATTGCTCGATCAGGCGTTCGGCAGCAGCTTCATCTGCGACTGCTTTGATTTCCACTTCGATGTGGTCAAAATCTGTTAGGCATTCTAATACATGCGGCAAACTCGGGGTGTATTCTTCAAATATCCAATGCTGCCATTGATGGCGATGATCAAATTGTTGAGCTTCAGATAAATCGCAGCTTTCAACATGTTGTGCTCGACCTGTGGTACGCACAAAATCATCATCATGAATAACTACCAGTTGCCCATCTTTGAGTTGACGTACGTCAAACTCGACTGCACGTATCCCCAGTCCATGTAGATAGCGAAATCCACCTAGTGTATTTTCAGGGGCTTCGCCTCGTGCACCACGATGACCAATGATTTGCATTTCGACTCACCTTAGAAATAATTATGCTTGTTCAATGCTGTCATTAATGTTCTTTTGCCAGAGTACTTCGCTACCGCCTTCTGCACGTTGCAAAGCACGGGAAGCAACAAATAACCAGTCTGATAGACGATTCAATAGCTGTAAAGCCGTTGCTTGAATATTTTGATCACGACTGTGTACTGACATTAATGCACGTTCAGCACGACGACATACAGCACGTGCCTGATGTGCATAGCTACATGCCAGGCTACCTGAGGGTAAAATAAACTCTTTGAGCATCGGCAGCGATTCGTTCATTTGATCAATTTCATTTTCAAGGAATTCAATACAAATCGGTTGGAGTAAATGATAGTTTGGAATACAAACCTCACCACCTAAATCGAATAGCCAGTGTTGAATAAGACTTAAGCTTTTGTCCCACTGGGTTTTGCTTTCTATTTGGCTAGCTGTGATCTGAGCACGAAGTACACCAATCGTTGCATTCAGTTCGTCAACATCACCCAAGGCTGTAATACGCAAATCATCTTTAGCCACACGTGAACCATCTCCAAGCCCTGTTGTACCTGAGTCGCCAGTGCGAGTGTAGATCTTACTTAAACGATGTCCCATCAAACTGTCCTACCAATAAAAAGGGGATAATGTCGGTCAAAACATTACCCCGAAAATGGAGTTAATAAAATATTTTTAGGATATTATTGCGCGATTAATAACGGAACGTAACGCCCACTGAAGCTAGACGACCACCATTAACGTAGTAAACACCACCACCGTTATAAGCGGTTTTGTAGTTCACATCACCGATGTTTTCGAGATTAGTGAAGATTTTGATCATTGGCGTTGGTTGCCAATATGCATTGACATTAGTAGTTACGTAACCTGGTGTTGTGGTTGGGGTGGTTGAAGGCCAGTCGGCAAAATCTTTAGATTTAGATTTCGCAACGATAGATGCTGAAATACCGTAGATTCCATCATCCCAACCAGTGGTTAAAGTTAAGCTTTGTTTCGGACGACGATTTAACTCTTTATTTGTTTCATCATCTTTGGCTTGAACATAGGCATATGTTGTATTTAAAAACAACTCATCATGTTGCCACTTAAATGATGCTTCGCCACCTGTAAACGTTGCTTTGTTAACATTAATCAGTTTGCCTGCTTGGAAGCTAATTAAATTATCCACTTTGTTACGGTAAACCGATAACCCCAAATCAATACCATAGTTTAGCTTTTGGTCTACACCAATTTCATAAGAAAAACTTTCTTCTGGTTTTAGGTCAGGATTGGCGCCCCAAGACATCGCATACAGATCATTTGTAGTTGGCGCGCGGAATGCAGAGCCAATATTCGCATAAACACTTGTTAGTGGTAATACTTGGTATCTGATCGCACCTTGACCTACAGTATGTGTACCAAACTTATCGTTATCCTCAACACGAACACCAACTTGAGTTTCTATGCCATCTTGTTGATATTGATGCTGAATAAAATAACCAACAGTATCGACAGACTCTTTGTATTTTACGTCTTCTCCACCCCAAAGATTTTTAGAGTACACATCACCTTTAATGTCTTTATAGGTTGAACCCAATAAAATGTTTTGTGCAGGTGTGAATTGCCATTTGGTATAGAGTTCTGCCTCTTGAGTCGTGCTATATACGTAGTCAGGAGAATTATTTTGATTTAGGTCGTCTTTATACTGTGATAGTCGTGCATGTACAGCTAAGTTCTCTAGAATATTGGCACGTGCTTTTAGGTTAATCGCTTCATTTTTAAAGTCTTGAGAAACTAAATTGCCGTAATTGTCGTAGTCGCTGTAGCCTTCATTTTCACTATAATCAACAGAAGCAGCATAGTTTTCTTGTTCTACACCAATTTTTGCACTATAGCCTTTTTGATCAAAACTCGCTTTCTTTGCGTTTTTAGCATCAGTGACAGGCGTACCATCAGTTTCTAAACGTTGACCACGCAGTTGTGCATAAAAACCATTTTCTGCTAGGTCTGCACCAATTACAGATTTATAAGTTTTATTTTCACCGATCTCACCTGTTACAAAAGCTGAAGTTTTTTCAGGTGTTTTTGAGATGAGTTGTACTACACCGCCAATAGCATCCGCACCGTATAGAACAGATGCTGGACCTTTTAATACTTCAATTTGTTTGATGTCAGTGGTATCAATAAATGGAAGAGAAGCGGCGCCAGATGTATTTGAGTTAAGGCGAACACCATCTCTTAATAATAGTGTGTGATTTGA
The DNA here is from genome assembly GCF_001767535.1 of Acinetobacter sp. GWC1_38_13. NCBI lineage: Bacteria > Pseudomonadati > Pseudomonadota > Gammaproteobacteria > Moraxellales > Moraxellaceae > Acinetobacter > Acinetobacter sp. GWC1_38_13. The sequence goes on from NZ_MELG01000121.1 coordinate 12,428, forward strand.
ATTAGTGCCTCGTAGAAAGATTGAGGCTGCTTGTCCGTAACCACCGCTTTGGACCATATTGATTGAGGCATCTGTTTGTAACAATTGCGGTAATGATGCAATTGGAGATTGCTCAAGAATCTTCGGTTCTATGATGTTGATACGGGCAGGGACATCACTAATTTTTTGTTCTGTACGTGTTGCTGTGACAACGATCGTACCGAGTGATGCAGTTTTATTAGTTGATACGGTTTGAGCAAAAGCAGCTGAACTTAACCCCATCGCAATAGCGATAGCCCCAGCCAAATGTGCCGGTTTTAAATGTGTAGACATGATGTCGCTCCATACATTCACCCATCGTGAATGTTAATGTGGAAGTAAACAACAAGCAGGTCTCCGGACTTCACTATATCATCACAATCGTGATGCTATTAATCATCTTCCCACATCATTCAGATGCAGTGATTTGGCTTAGAGCTGAGATTAATAATTCGGTGTTACCGTTGCGAGGGCAGTGTTGGATTTGCACCAACTTCCCTATAAGCAAAAGATTTTGCTTTAGACTTGTTGCGAGATTGAGCGCAGTATAAAGTGTTCACGTTTTTTAAACAATCGCATTTCAGACTGAACTTTGCCCCAAGCTGGTTAAATTGGATTACAATGCGGTGCAATCAAATTTTAATGCTAAAATTGGACTTATTATGCGCCAAATTCAAAGCCGAACTCGCGCCAAGATTTGTGGCATCACACGTGCACAAGATATTCAAGCCGCAGTAAGTGCTGGCGCAGATGCAATTGGTTTGGTTTTTTTCCCTCCGAGTCCAAGGCATGTCACTATTAAAAATGCACAGGAACTTGCGAATCTCGTTCCTCCCTATGTGCAATTGGTGGGTTTATTTGTCAATGCAAGTGCACAAGAAATCCAAACGGTGCTTGATTCAGTTCCTTTAGATGTATTACAACTACATGGCGATGAAACCCCTGAGCAATGCCAACAAATTGCTGCGCAATGTAAGCGCCGTTGGTACAAAGCGATTCAAGTTAAGCCTGATTTAGATGTTGTGACTGAAATTCAACGTTATGAAGCTGCGGGAGCCAGTGCAGTACTTTTAGATGCATGGCATCCTCAGTTAAAAGGTGGGACGGGGCATTGTTTCGATTGGAATCAATTTCCTCAACTTGATATCCCACTGATTTTGGCAGGCGGTCTAACCCCTGAAAATGTGAGTGAAGCTATACACACTACGGCTGCTTTTGCTGTAGATGTGAGCGGAGGCGTAGAGTCCGCAAAAGGTATAAAAGACCAACAACTCATTGAAAAATTTATGCAAGGAGTCCAACGTGGATCAGCAAAATAATGTGATTGACTACACCCAGTTTCCAGATGCTCAAGGGCATTTCGGTATTCATGGTGGACGTTTTGTGTCAGAAACGCTGATGGCTGCGCTTGAAGATTTAGAAAATCTTTATAATCGTATGAAAAATGATGAAACGTTTTTGGCTGAGTTTGATCGTGATCTTGCGTACTATGTTGGTCGTCCTAGTCCTCTTTATCATGCTGAGCGATGGTCTCAGCACCTCGGCGGTGCGCAAATTTACTTAAAACGTGAAGACCTAAACCATACTGGCTCTCACAAAGTAAATAATACGATTGGTCAGGCATTATTGGCAAAACTTTCGGGCAAAAAACGAATTATTGCTGAAACAGGTGCTGGTCAACATGGTGTAGCAACCGCAACAATCGCTGCTCGCTTGGGTATGGAGTGCGTGGTGTACATGGGTGCTGAAGACGTAAAGCGTCAAGCGATGAATGTATATCGTATGCGTTTGCTTGGGGCAAAAGTTGTACCAGTGCAAAGCGGATCAAAAACCTTAAAAGATGCATTAAATGAAGCGATGCGTGATTGGGTAACTAATGTCGATACGACATATTACGTAATTGGTACAGTTGCAGGGCCACACCCATATCCACAACTTGTACGTGATTTTCAGTCGATTATTGGACGTGAAGCGCGTCGCCAAATCCTTGAGCAAGCGGGGCGTCTTCCTGACGCATTAGTTGCTTGTGTCGGTGGTGGTTCAAATGCTATGGGCTTGTTCTATCCATTCTTGAATGATCAAGATGTCAAAATGTATGGCGTTGAAGCTGCTGGTTACGGTATTGAAACAGGTAAACATTCTGCTCCGTTGAATGCAGGTCATGTTGGTGTATTGCATGGTAACCGTACTTACCTCATGTCTGATGCACAAGGTCAGATCATTGAAACACACAGTATTTCCGCCGGTTTGGATTATCCTGGTGTTGGACCAGAACACAGTTTCTTGAAAGATATGAAACGCGTTGAATATGTTCCGATTAAGGATGATGAAGCTCTACAAGGTTTCCGTGATCTCACCAAAATTGAAGGGATTATTCCTGCTTTAGAAAGTTCACATGCGATGGCGTATGTCACTAAACTGGCACCAACAATGTCAAAAGATCAAATCATCATTGCGACTGTTTCAGGTCGTGGTGATAAAGATTTAATGACGGTAGCCCGTATTGATGGCGTCGAAATGGTTGAAATGTAAGTCAACCTCATGCCAAGTTTGTTTATGGTCATGTTGGGTGGTCGACATGCTAAAGCCATTACCGAAGTCCATGATGTGGTTATGGCAATCGGTGATGATGTGCAGGAGATCATTCCTCAACTGAAGCAAGCTTGGTTTGGTGAGTTGAAGGGTTTACATATTGACGCTTGGGCTCAGTTTTCTGGAGTTCAGACGCAAGGTGTAGATTATCAAATTCACTTCGCGCTTGCTGCCCCAGCAGTAGACGAGCAAAAGTTATATTTGATCAATCTCGGCGGATATTCAGCAAATCAATTTGGCGAGTTACATCGTTATCACTTGGTGGTTGCTACAAATACTACTCATGCTAAACAGATTGCGAAGCAGTTGATTCCACCAGAGTGGGGTAAACCACATACTGACCGTGTTATTGAGGTGGATGATTGTATCCCAATCGATCATGTTGCAGGGCGTTATGTGCATTTAGTGAAAGGTCTGTTTAAGCCGATAACTTGGCAAAATACTTATCTTCCAATTGATTAAATATCATAAAAAATGGGGAGGCGAAAGCTTCCCCATTTTTTATGTGAACTACTGAATAACTTTAATACGGTTGGTTTCAGGTGCTTGAACAGGTGAATTTTGGTTGATGTATTTTTCTAATGCATCAACGTCTTGTCCACCACCTACACGATTGGTTCCTTTTGTGAGTACAGTAAAGTTATCGCCACCATCTGCAATAAAACTATTTACGGTGACTCGATAAGATTTGCTATCCATTAAAGCCTGCCCAGAAATCATAATTTGAGTCGCACGTGGGACAGCAGTTGCATCTTTTTTATAAGCATAACTCAGCTCTTTAGACGGCTGTAATATGCGCGGTCGATCAGCATTTGCCCCAGACCATTGTTGTTCTAAAAGTTCACGGATTTGTTGGCCTGTCAGACTTAAAGTGACAATCGAATTACCAAAAGGTTGTACTGCAAATACATCTCCAAAAGTGATTTGATTATTACTGTTGGTTTGAAGGTCAGCACGGACCCCACCTGGATTCATTAATGTGAAATCAGAGCCTTGATTGCTTGCAGTTAAAGCTGCTGCCTGTTGGGCATCTGCAATTAAATTACCTAAAGCGGTTTCACCACTTTCAGCTGCATTTCGATTAATGACTGTGGTCGCAGTGCCTACGATACGTGCAGAAATTGTAGTTACAGCTTGGCGATATTTATCCAGAATCGCTTCGATACTTGGTGTCTTGTTAAATTTCTCATATAAGTTAGTCAAGTTAACCGTAGTCGTTCCAGACGTATATGCTTCGCTTTGAATTGGTACTTGTTGAGCATCTTTCTTGATGACATCCCCAGTTTTACCATCGAGCTCAAGTTTAATGTTGGTAATTGCTGTGCCGTATTGTCCTGCTGAGGTCAATAGAAATGGTTTTTGTGGGTTTAAGGTTGAATAGTCACAGATATAAGACTGGTGGGTGTGTCCTGAAACCACGACATCAACCGCAGTATCTAAACGATCTAATATTCCAGTCAAAGGTCCACTTAATCCTGCGCAGGTTTTCGCATTAAATTTAGTACTTGGCGCTACACCCTCATGTACCACTACGACAATTGCTTCAACCCCTTGCTTTTTTAACTCAGGTATAAGTGAATTGACAGTCTCGGCTTCATCATGAAAATCAACATCTTTGATACCTGCCGCTGAGACAATTGTTGGTGTTGCTTCTAAGGTCAAACCAATAAATGCAACAGGGATATTGCCATAGCGCTTAATTTTATATGCAGGAAATAGTGTTCTTTTGGGATCAGCTTTCAAAGAGACATTTGCTGCTAAAAAGTTAAATTTTGCACCAGCGAAATCTTTGTTAATTTGGCAAGGTTTAGTGGTGGTATATTGCTGACAACCACCATTTTGCAAACGACGTAATTCATCAGTTCCACGATCAAATTCATGATTACCAACCGCGTTAAAATCAATTTTGATTTCATTCATGGTTTCAATGGTCGGTTCATCCAAGAATAGGGATGAGGTAAGTGGTGAGGCACTAATTAAATCACCCGCAGATACTACGGCATTGTTAGGATATTGAGCACGGAGTTTATTGATTGCATCTGCGAAATAACTGACACCACCTACAGGAATTCGTACCGATTTATTCGTGTCAGTGGGGTCTTCAGCCTCAATAAAACGTTTCGGTGGTTCCAAATTACCGTGAAAATCATTGAAAGCTAAAATATTAATACTTTGATTTTGTCGTTCTGGTTGGGTTGCAGAACTATTTTGATCATCGTTGTCGTTACATGCTGTCAGTGCTAATACTATGAATCCCAACGCGTTGACTTTTAATAATGGATGTAGAGTCATGTTTTTTGATCGAGTGGTATAAGATTGTTTTTTAAAATAAAACTTGAGTATGAATATTTGATGAAATATTAAGCTAAAATACACCTCGCTGCTCACTTGTATTAGTCTGAACTTATTTGAGTAATTTTGATGGTTCGAGATAATGCTTGAGAAATCATAGAGCTTGGACTTTATGACGGCAATAGATGCAATGACGCAATCATGGAAATCGACAATGGATTTGATACAAACAAATGGTCAACCTCGTTATGGGCGTTTCGAACACGTTCCATCACGTATTAATTTAGATGACTATATTTATAAAACCCCTTATGGTCAGGTATTAAAAGGTTGGCGAAAACAGCTTAAATATAAGAAGTTTAAATTCTGTGGATTACAACATGAGCATTTTAGCATCGGGATTGCGATTGTTGATTTGTCATGGGCAGGGCATGCTTTTTATTATGTGTATGATCATCTTGCGCAAAAAGTCATTGAGTGGAATGCGATACAGCCTTTGGCTTTAAAAACACAACTAGACGAACAGCCTTTGTTTAGTCAAAGTTTTTTTAAAAAGTCTGCCTACCAATTTGATATGCAACATGCGAATGGTGTGCGTTATATTCAAGTGACAAAATATGGCGAAACACAGTTGAAAGCACGGATTTTTTGTGCAGGAACTGATGCTTTGAGTATGTGTTCACCGACAGGTATTAATGGATGGACGTATACACAGAAGCAAACCACCTTAGCTGTTGAAGGTTTTTTTATTAGTCCTGATCAGCAACGCATCGACTTTAATGAACAAAGCCTAGCAGCTTTAGATGATACTTGTGGTTTTCTTCGCCCAGAAACTGCTTGGTTTTGGTTGTCGTGTCAATTTAGAGATCAACAAGAGCGACGGATCGGTTTAAATCTAGCGTCAGGTGTGAACGAAAGTTTTGGCAATGAAAATGCTTTGTGGGTCAATGGTCGTCTCTATCCGCTCAATGATGTTTTATTTGAACAGCAAAACGAAACAACATGGTCAATTCGTTCTTTAGATCAACGTCTCAACCTACTTGTTGAAACAGGGTGGTGTCGTTTTGAAAATATTAATTTGCGTTTGATTGGCAGTCAGTTCAATCAATGGCAAGCGAAAGTAACAGGGACGATTGATTTGGAAGCGGTTGAACCTGTTGTTCTAAATGAACAATATGGTTTATTAGAGCAGCATTATGCGAAGTGGTAAGTTCAAAAAAACCTCCCGTAAAGGGAGGTTTTTTATGGTTTATAATCCAGCCTGCCAAAAGGCTTCGCCCGCAGCAATCGGATCATTAGTTTTTGCTAAGGTATCGATCCAAACATCATATTGACGAATAATCGGATGCTGATTGGGATGAAAGTCTTTTTTGAACCAATCGCTGTATTGTTCACGTTTAGAAGTCAAAATACCTTTTCGACCAAAGAACCAAGGTAAACCTTTACGTGCTAAATCTAGGCGTTGTTTTAAATTAAAACCATCTTTTTTCAGCATGACATCGGTACGATACATCGTAAAACCAAACATCAGAACTGTAGTGAGTACTAATGCTGAGCGTCGGGTAAATTCAGATACATCGCCCACTTCTTTCATGACATCAAAGGCAACATCACGGTGCTCCATTTCCTCGATCGCATGCCAAGCAAATAGCGCTCGAACAAAGGGATCAGCATCCGCAAGAGTTTCTTTTTTACTGTAGAAAGTATCTGCCATGAGCGCCGTCAAATGTTCCGCAGCAGCAGTCATCGCAATGTTGTACTGTGGCGAACGATATTTGAGTTCAAATTTAAAAATTTTCTTCAAACGATCAGTGAACTGATCAACAGGCATACCTTGCTCTTTCATGACCTGATTCATTTTGTCATGGGCAATACCGTGTTGTGCTTCTTGACGAATAAAGTCAGCCACACGTGCTTGCAAGTCAGGATCTGTGATTTTGTCACGAAACAATCGAACAGACTCGATGAAATAGCGCTCCCCATCTGGGAATGTCAGACTCAATGCATCGAACATACGAGTACGGAATGGATCACCACCAAACCAGAAGCGTGGTGCTTCATTTAGGTGGAAATCTAGTTTTGTTCTTACAATTGGATCAACTTGATAGGAAACATGTGCATTCATCTTTGCTCTTCCTTTTTCTTTTTCATGCACTCAGTATGGAAAAAGTCCGATGAAATGTTTTGACAGTTACAGCCAAGTTTTATACAAATAACGACATATCAGGATGAGATTGGCATATGTCAGTTAAAATTATAATTGGATATTTGCGATTGTTTAATCGTGTTCTTCAACAAGAGCAAGTCGATTTGTCTAAAGTTGTGGAACAAGAATTATGGTTAACATTTCAAAATTGTTTAGAACATCCTGATAAGCAAGATTTTGATGTAGAACGATATGTTGTACTTCTACAAGCAGCACAAAGTTATTTTTCGCGGCCCATTACACTTGTTTTGGCTGAACATGCTAACTTGCAAGATTTAGGGCTAATGGGATATTTGGCTTCGACCAGTTTAGACTTACAACAAGCATTGCAACTCTTACAACGATATTATTCTTTGGTCTTTAAGCAAACAAATCTAGAACAATTGAGCGTGCAACAGTTTGCCGAGTACATCCAAATTGTTTGGGGAGCATCGTATAGTGACTATCGTGAGATGTATGAACTGAATTTGGCATTGATCTTTAAAATTGCGCAATCCATCGTACAAGATGCCCTTGTTCCACCTCAAAAAATACAGTTTGGTTATCTTCCTCATACGGCGTTGTATCATTATGAAAAGTTTTATGGATGTCCTATTCATGTACAAGCAGGGCAATATGCCATTCGATTTTCAAATCAAATTTTAAAAGCGAAAAGTATTGCAGGAGATCAACAGCTTAATCATGTGCTATCCACACAGGCACAACAATCTTTAAATAGTGTGACTTCTTCTGAGTTACAGCAACAACAATTTAGACAGAAAATACAAACTTATATCGAGCAGGGATTGGCTCAACAAGAAGAGGTCTTGCAAAGTTATGTTGCTAAACGTTTGCATTGTTCTGAGCGAACTTTGCAACGTCAACTAAAAGCTTATCAACTTAACTTTCAGGATATTTTAGATCAATATCGTTTAGAACAAAGTAAGTTGTATTTGCAGCAAGGAAAATCCCTTTCTGAAATTGCTGAACGGCTAAATTATGCAGATCAAAGTGCATTTGGACGTGCTTTTAAACGGTGGACTGGTGTGACACCGAAACAGTTTTTAAAGTCTCTTTAATTTTAAAATCAAAACTAAAGAGACTTTGCAAATGTTTAAGATGTTTTTAATCGTGGATAATTAAACAAGATCGCTAAAATCGCAAATACGGCAAGAATCCAACAATAGTAAATATGTCCAATTAACTCGACTGGCGAGAGCTTTGCAATTGAGCAAGCCAAAAGCAATTGAGCACCGTAGGGAATAATGCCTTGAATCACGCAAGAAAAAATATCTAACAGTGCTGCACTACGTTTCGGATCAACACCATATTCTTTAGCCACTTCACGAGCCATATCGCCTGATAAAATGATCGCAACTGTATTATTCGCAACAAACAAATTGGAGAAGACCACAAGAAAACTAATGCCTAATTCCCCAGCACGCTGACGACCAAATTTAAATAGACCGGTGATACGATAAATTTTTTCGATTAACCACTGTAAACCACCTTCTTTTTGCATCAAAGCAGACAGACCGCCAAGTAACATTGATAGTAGTGCAACTTCAAACATTCCCACGAAGCCATCATAAATAGAAGAATTTAATTTCAATAAATCAAATTCAGGCTTTTCAATCAGACCGATGATTCCAGATAGCACCACTCCAATCATTAAAACTGCAAGTACATGTAATCGGCTGAATGCTAGAAAAAAGACTGCTAGATAAGGCAAAATTAACCATAAATCATAAGTTTTTGATTGAATTGATTCAGCTTGTTGGCTGAGTAGCACATAAGCAATCAAGGTCATGATGGCAGCAGGCAAAGCAATCCAAACGTTGACTCTAAATTTATCTCGAAGTTCGACATTTTGACTTCTTGTGGCAGCAATCGTTGTATCAGAGATCATGGACAGATTGTCACCAAACATTGCACCACCAACGACAGCACCAATCGCATAAATTGGTAAAATGTCAGTCGCTTGAGTAAAACCAAAAGCAATCGGTGCACAAGCAGCAATTGTACCCATAGAAGTACCCATAGCAGTAGCAATAAAGGCTGAAATGATAAACAGCATGGGTAATACGAATTCAGCTGAAATCAATGACAAACCTAATTGAACTGTGGCATCAACGCTTCCAATGGCACTTGATACACTTGCAAAAGCACCAGCCAACATGAATACCATGAACATTAAAATAAGGTTCGGATGACTCGCGCCTTGAAGAAACTCTTCGATGGCTGTGTTGAGTTTCTGTTTGTATAGCAGTAAAGCTAAAATGATGGCAGGGATTGCTGCGACTGGCGCTTTTACTTGATAAAAGGCAAATTCTGTCCCAATCATTGAATGATAGAGACCACTCCCGAGAAAGATGATCAAAAATACCAATAAAGGTAACAAAGCAAGCGCATTGCTTTGCACTTTTTCCTGAGAGTAGGCAGACATAAAAAATAAAAGAATATTTAAAAATTGCGCCTAGTATAAAGGAGCTTTGGTGATTTCTAAAATGCAGGTGGTTTTCTTGAAAATTAGGAATCTTTGATCATTGAGAATTCAGCCAAAATATAGATAAATGTGTCAGGGCTGTTGTAAGTAGCAATATTCACGTTGCAATCACGTCAAAACCTGTTCAATGAGCAAAAAATAGCGTTACAATGCAGTGTTTTTGTATGTCTACAAACAACTCCTCAATTTATATAAATCAAGGAAAGCATAATCCTATGTCACGTCTTGCCACTCGTTTTGAACAGCTTAAATCTCAGCAATGTAAAGCGCTTGTTTCTTATGTTATGGCAGGTGACCCGCATCCACAGGTAACTGTTCCATTACTTCACCAAATGGTTGAAGCTGGCGTCGACGTTATTGAGTTAGGTTTACCATTCTCAGATCCGATGGCCGATGGTCCAGTCATTGCACTAGCTGCTGAGCGTGCATTGGCAGGTGGAACCAATACACTAGATGCGTTGGATATGGTCAAAGCCTTTCGTGAAAAAGATCAAACCACACCTGTTGTTTTAATGGGATATTTGAATCCTGTTGAAGTGATTGGTTATGAAAAATTTGTTGCATATGCAAAAGATTGTGGTGTTGATGGTGTACTTCTTGTGGATCTTCCACCTGAGGAGTCTAAGCAATTTGGTGAAGTCTTAAAACAAAATGAGATGGATCAAATTTTCTTATTAGCACCAACATCAACTGATAAGCGTATTCAGCATGTGGTGAATCATGCGAGCGGTTTTGTTTACTATGTGTCATTAAAAGGTGTGACAGGTGCAGCAACATTAGATACCTCAGAAGCTGCAGCTCGTATTGCGAAAATCAAAACCATGACCAACGTACCTGTTGGTGTTGGATTTGGTATTAGCGATGCTGCATCTGCAAAAGCAATGGGTCAAGTTGCTGATGCCGTGATCGTCGGTAGTGCTTTCGTTAAATCTTTTGCGACATTGCCAGCAGATGATGCTGTGCAAGAGACGGTAAATAAAGTGAAGGAGCTTCGAGCTGCGCTCGATGAGTTAGTATGAGTCAAGAGTTAACAACAGGGAAGGTTCTTAGCCCTTCAACGCCTTGGATTGAGCGTCAAGTCCCTGGTATTCAAGTTGCTACTGAGCAGCAGACATTCAAAGCAACTTTTACTGAGCCTACGATTGAATGCCCAGAGTGTCATGCATTGGTGACACGTACAGCAATGTCTTTCAATGCTTATGTTTGTCCTCAGTGTGACGAACACTTGCGTATGCGTGCCCGTGATCGCTTAAACTGGTTTTTTGATCAAGTTAATGCAGAGTTGGGACAAGAGTTTGCGGCTAAAGACCCATTAAAATTTGTGGACAGTAAACCTTATCCTGAGCGTATGCGCGAAGCTCAAGATAAAACAGGTGAAACAGAAGCTTTGGTTGTGATGCAAGGTTCACTCAAAGGTTTAGACCTAATCGCTTGTGCTTTTGAGTTTGACTTCATGGGTGGCTCAATGGGGACAGTCGTAGGTGATCGTTTTGTCCAAGCGGCTGAACGAGCAATTGAATTACGTCAACCTTTAATCTGTTTTGCTGCATCGGGTGGTGCTCGTATGCAAGAGGGTATGTTGTCTTTGATGCAAATGGCACGTACTTCAGCCGCGATTCAGCGAATGAAAGATGCACGTCTTCCGTATCTGGTTGTGTTGACACATCCTGTCTATGGTGGTGTTACCGCTTCTCTCGCAATGTTAGGTGATGTACATATTGCTGAGCCTAAAGCGATGATTGGATTTGCAGGTAAGCGCGTAATTGAGCAAACAGTTCGTGAAAAGTTAGAAGAACCATTCCAACGTGCTGAATATTTGCTTGATCATGGTGTGGTCGATCAAATTGTTCATCGTCATGCATTACGTGATACTGTATATAGACTTGTTGCTAAATTGATGAACTTACCTTGACACAGCAAACACCACATTCTGATGATACATTAACAACATGGCTCGATTATTGGAGCCATGTTCACGTTACGGGCATTGATTTAGGATTGGAACGCGTTATTCCAGTTGCTGAAAAGCTTGGAGTAATGAAACCCAATGCAAAAGTTTTTACGGTTGCAGGGACCAATGGCAAAGGCTCAACTACAACGACGCTTGCTGCGATTTTAAATGCGCAAGGCTATAACGTGGGGCTTTATCAATCGCCACATATTTACCGTTTTAATGAGCGGGTAAGGTTAGCTGGGCAAGAGGTTAATGATCAAAGCCTTATCGATGCTTTCGTACTCGTAGATCAAGCACGTCGTGAGTGTGGATTAAGTTTATCTTTCTTTGAAGCAACCACTCTGGCTGCTTTTTTGATTTTTAAACAAAAGCAATGTGATGTATGGGTTGTCGAAGTAGGACTCGGTGGTCGCTTAGATGTGGTCAATGTGATCGATCCTGATATTGCCGTGATTACCAATATTGGTTTGGATCATGTGGATTGGTTGGGCGATACAATTGAAAAAATCGCTTTTGAAAAAGCTGGAATTATTCGTCCGAATATTCCCGTGATTTTTGGTGGTAATCAACCTTTACCGCAAGCGATACAAGATAAAGCGCTTGAATCTAACGCTAATCTATACGCATTAAACCGAGATTATTTTTATCAATTAAATGATGACGGTCTGTCATGGTGTTTTGCTTCTTCAGGAACAACAATAAAGTTGCCGACAGGACATTTGGCAATTGAAAATATTTCAACTGCCGTTGCTGCAATCTTAGTAAGTGGTTTGCCTATTTCTAAATCCACAATTGCTCAAGGTATTCAGCATGCTTCATTGCAAGGACGATTTGAAATTCGTCAAATTCAAAACAAAACCGTTATTTTCGATGCAGGGCATAACCCTCATGGTGTCGAATTTTTGTTGAACCAGTTGCGAAAATTCTTAAAATACAATAAACAGTACACAGAAGTTGTGGCTGTATTCTCAATGTTGGCAGATAAAGATATTGCATCTGTAACTGATTTACTAAAAACAACAGTAAAAAATTGGTTTATTGCTACTTTAGATGTGCCTCGAGCTGCACCAATGCAACAATTAAATGAAGCATTGGCAGGTCAACAGGTGCACGAATTTAGCAGTATCCAGCAAGCGTTTGAAATCGTGTTGAAACAATGTAATAACAATCAACTGATTTTAGTCTGTGGTTCGTTTCATACTTTAGAAGCGGTCTGGGAGTATTTAGAAGAATGTCAATGAATAACAAACAACGTTGGATGGGCGGCGTTGTTCTACTTGGAGGAGGTGTTTTATTGGCAGCCTTACTTCTCAAGGGCAATGAAGAAATAGAGCAAGACAAAGCACAAGCAACAATCTCTCATCCGATTCCCAAAACTCAATCAAACTCAAATACAGCACAACCTTTACAAGATGGTGAAATGGTTTCACTCCAACCACTTGCTGTGGATGTTGAAACTGAAAAGCGATTACTTGAAGAGCAGCGCCTCGCTCGTGAAAAAGCTGTTGCAGAGCAAGAAGCCAGAGCCGCTGAGTTCTTGAAAATGCAACAAGAAGCTGAAGCTGCTGCCGCGCGTAAAGCTGCTGAAGAATATGCAGCTTTAAATGCACGCCGTAGTTCAGAGCAAGAAAGTTCAGATAATATTCCCCCTGAACTTGCAGAAGATGACAAAGCAAAAGCTCAGCGTCTAGCTGAGGAAAAGCGAAAGTTAGATGAAAAAAAGAAAGCTGAACAACAAAAGCAAGATCAACTTAAGTCAGACGCTGAAAAGAAGCTAGCGGAAGAAAAACGTAAAGCTGAAGCTGAGAAAAAAGCAGCAGAAGATAAACGTAAGGCTGAAGCAGATAAAAAGGCTGCTGAAGAAAAACGCAAAGCTGAAGCTGAGAAAAAGGCAGCAGAAGACAAGCGAAAAGCTGAAGCTGACAAAAAAGCGGCTGATGATAAAAAACGTAAAGCTGAAGAAGACGCCAAAAAGAAAGCTGAGGCTGAAAAAGCACGCGATCTTATGGAAAATGGTGATAAGAAGTGGATGGTTCAAGTGGCATTGGCTGCAAACCAAGCAAATGCAGATGCTGTCGTATCCAAGCTACGTGCTAAAGGCTATAAAGTCACAACCAGTTCTACCTCGAAAGGTATTCGTATTATGGTTGGACCTGCCAAAGATCGTGATGTTGCTGATGCAACTCGGAAAAAGATTTCTTCTGATGAAAGTCTGAATATGAAATCAGCTTGGGTAATTGACTGGGTTCCTCTAGATCAAAGATAAATAGTTGTTTAAGTAAGCTAAGTATCCTTGAAGTTGAGCTGATTGTGCGTTTTTCATCGAATATGAGATGAAGTAATGGAACAAACTGATTTAAAGATACTTGAAAAATTTAGTTTTTCGCCAGACTCAGCAATTGGAGCATTGTCTGGCGTTGCTTACTTAGGCGACTACTTATATTTCGTTGGGGATGATGTTCGTTACTTATTAAAAACTAGCCTAAAAAATAAAATTACTGCAACAACAACTTTTGAAAAAGTTCCTTTATTGGAATCATCTGAGCAAGAAGCTCTCACCGTATTAAGCAAAGCAGAAAAGCCTGATTTTGAAGCATTAAGTTGTATCATTTTTAATGAACAACTTCATTTATTGGTTATGGGCTCAGG